>UQJE01000035.1 GCA_900541345.1 uncultured Blautia sp. | reverse complement strand
GATTGGAGTATAAACTGTCAGACAGATATGAAATGGAGCTGAAAAAAATGACAGAATTTCTATACGAAAAACTATCAAAGCAATTAAAGCAGAAAATATTAAGCGGTGAATGGCAGATAGGATTTAAGCTTCCAGGTGAGCTGGAACTTACAAAAGAATATGGCGTAGGACGCTCTACAGTAAGAGAAGCGCTGAATGTATTGCAGCATGACAGTCTGATTTGTAAAAAGGATGGGATTGGCGCGTTTGTAAGGAGCAATCGTCCTTTGCTGGACAATCCACTTTTATGGCTTGATTCTATCGGGCAGATGATAAAAAGCGCTGGATATGATGATATAAGCTGTTCCTGTGACATCAGTTATGTAAAAGCAGATGAAAAAATTTCGGAATTTCTGAATTTGGAGAAGGGAGCCCCTGTGATCTGCTTAAGAAGAGGGAGAATTGCAAGAAGAAATGGCCAGTCAGAAATGAGAATGGGATTTTCGAAAAACATCATTCCGGAATATCTAATAGGAAATAAGCTGGAACAGGGATTGGAGGGAAGTATTTTTGATTTTTTCCAAAATAGGTGCGGGATTACAATAAGCTATGCAGATACAGAAATTTGCGGTCTGGATTTTTCAAGAGAGGATGATTGCAGAGCGGCAGGTTTTCTGAAGAGCCCTGCAGTAGTCTTAAAACAGCTTCACTATGATTCCGGAAACCGCCCGATAATGTACTCATATGATTATCTAAACAGTGATTCAATTAAAATAAGAATAAAACGAGAGAAAAGAGGATGACATGGTAAAGAGCAAAAAGATATGGAATTCTGGAGCAAAAGCAGTAATAGGGGCGATTATATTGATCATTGCGCTGTTTCCTATATACTGGCTGGTGCTGATGGCGATCCGTCCGGAAAGCAGGAATATGGAGGTGATCTCCCTGATTCCCAAAGATATTACATTTAAATATTTTGGACAGCTTTTTCAGGAAAAAGGATTTGATGTTGCATTAAAGAACAGTCTGATTAATTCCCTGATATCTCTGATATTTTCATTGATATTAGGACTTTGTACCAGTTACGTGCTGGCGAGAAGAAGATTTTCTTTTGGAATGAGAAAGCCTGTAACAGGATGGATTCTTCTGATTCGAATTCTTCCGCCGGTTGCCTTTATTATTCCGCTTTACATTATTTTTGGAAAATTAGGAATTTTAGAAACAAGGCTCCCTATTATTTTGGCATGTATTCTGATTAATCTTCCGCTGGTTATATGGTTTATGCTTACTTTTTTCAAGGATATTCCAGAGGAAGTAGAAGAAAGCGCAAAAATGGATGGAGCTTCGGAATGGCAGATTTTTTATCATATTATTTTGCCGCTTGTTCTGCCTGGGATAGCAGCAGTTGCCATGCTGTCATTTATGTATTCCTGGAATGAGTATACATATAGCGTAATTCTGACACGCTCGCCCCAGAATTATACAATTCCACTGGCGTTATCGGTTTTGAATACAGAAGACAATGTGACAAATTTCGGATTGGTTTCAGCAGGGGGAATTACTTCATTTATTCCGATGGCATTATTTGTGTTATTTGCACAAAATTATCTGATCAGCGGCCTTTCAAGCGGCGCAGTAAAAGAGTGAAAACCGGAATATATAAATTCCGTTTTCAAATACACAAAAACAGGAAAAATAAAATTATGTTTAGGGAGGAACACACATGAAATTAAAAAAAGTGATAGCCGGTATCTTATGCATGACATTAGCTACAACATTAGTACCTTTTACAGAGGTGTATGCGGAAAGTGGTAAAACAGAAGGAGAGCCAACAAAAATGACATTGATTCTTCGAGGAGGAAGCTATGGAGATGTATTGAAAGCGGCTCTTCCGGAGTTTGAAAAAGAAAACAATTGTGAAATTGAAACACTGGATATGTCTTTTGATGATCTTCATACAGGTATTACATTAGATGCGGCAAGTAAAGAAGGTACTTACGACCTCTGTATGGTAGACGGCAGCTGGATGGCAGAATTTACAGAAAACAATGTGTTAGCAAATCTTTCTGATATGGGATACAGCTTTGATGAAGATATTATTCCTAATACAACAACGATATGTAAGAAAGATGAAGATATTTATTTAGCACCGTATTTCGGAAACGTTACTGTTTTATTATATAATAAAGAAGATGTTAAAGAAGCAGGCTACAAACCGGAAGATATTAAAACGTTAGAAGATCTCTTAAAAGTGGCAAAAACAGAGAAAGAAGCTGGGAAAAACGGTTTTGCTTATCGCGGAGATACACCGGATAACATTGTATCAGATTTTCTTCCGATTCTTTTGGCAAATGGCGGCTGGGTAGTAGATGAAAGTAATCAGCCAACAGTGAATACACCGGAATTTAAGCAGGCTATGGAGTATTATATGGAGTTAATTGGCACAGGACAGGCGATGTCAAAAGATGATGTAAGTGCTTCTGTTGATAACGGATCTTCAGCACTGGCAATCGGATGGCCGGGATGGTATGTACCTTCTGCTGACAGTGCTGCAAATTATATGGTAAGCCCGACAATGACAAAAGAAGGTGAGGAAGCTTATAATACTTCAGAATATGGTACATGGTGCCTTGGAATTCCTGCAAATAGTCCGCATCCTGAACTTGCAATGAAATTACTGCAGTACATTATGAGTCCGGAAGTACAGCTGGAGAGTGTAAAAAATGGAGGCGTTCCATGCCGCTACAGCGCTCTTAAAAATGAGGATGTATTAAAAGAATATCCACATTTATCTACTGTATGTGATGCTCTGGATCAGGGTGTTTATCGTCCGGCAATTGCGGAATGGACAGAGTTTACAAATATTCTCGGTGCAGAAATGGGAAATATTATGGCTGGTACAAAAACAGTGGAACAGGGATTACAAGATGCACAGACCCAGCTGGAAGGCTTAATGGGATAAGCGCAGAGAGGATGCTTTATGAAAAAAAGGCTTATGAAAAAACAGGGCTCTACAGCCCTGTTTACTTATGAAATGACAATTCCGACAATAGTTGTAATATTAATAATGACAGTCTATCCTGTGATTTTCACAGTGCTTTACAGCTTTACAGACTATAATTATTTGAAAGGAACCTATTCCTGGATTGGACTGGAAAATTATAAAAATCTGTTTTCAAATGGTTTTTTCAGGCAGTCGGTATGGAATACGATTTTATTTACTTTAATCGCAGTTGTGGTAGAGATCGGGCTGGGGCTTCTTCTTGCTTTATATGTAAATAGTCTGAAAAAAGGAAAGAAAATTTTTCGAACGCTCGTATTGCTGCCATATTTACTTCCGGCGGTCACGGTTGCGTTAATTTGGAGAATGATGCTTTCTCCTAATTATGGAATTGTGACACAGATTTTATCATCACTGGGACTTCCTGCGTATAATTGGTTTTATGATATGAAAACAGCATTCGGAACAATACTTGTCATTGATATATGGCAAAATACACCATTTGCATTTCTTTTGCTTTATGCATGTCTTCAGGGTGTTTCTGAAAGCCAGAAACAGGCGGCTGCTATCGATGGTGCAGGATGTCTGCAGACATTTCGCCATATTGTTCTTCCGAATATTTCAGGAGGACTTGCACTGTGTGCAATGCTGCGTACCATTGATACCTTCCGGTTGTTTGAAAAAGTAAATATCCTTACAGGAGGAGGACCGGCAGGAACAACCTCCACAATTACACAGTTTATGTACACATATGGAATTAAAACATTGAAGTTTGGTTTTGCAAGCGCCAGCTCGATTGTAATGACAATACTTGTATTGATTTTATCAGTGGGCTATGTAAAAAAGGCAGTTCATACAAATTAGATGTGCATAAAGAGAGGTATATAGAACGTTATGAAAATAAGCATGGAAATATTAGAACAAATTGTAAGAAATGCGGGCATCATGTTTATGAATCGTAAAAATGCAGGAGAAATTTCCAAAAAGGGAGAGGCAGATTTTGTAACAGAGGTAGATATGCAGGTTCAGGCATATGTTCAGGAAAATCTGAGGAGAGAATTTCCGGAGATTCAATTTATGGGGGAGGAAAAGGATAATAAAAATGTGAATTTTTTATATCCTACATGGATTTTAGATCCGGTTGACGGCACTACGAATTTAATTCACGATATGAAATGCAGTGCATTATCTCTGGCGCTTTGGAACAATGGAAATGTTGAACTGGGAATCATATACAGACCTTATACAGACGAGTTTTTTTACGGGGAAAAAGGAAAAGGCGCGTTTTTAAATGGAAAGCCCATACATGTAAGTTCCATAGAGAATATGGAGGAATGTTTGATTTCTGTGGGAACAAGTCCCTATAAGAAAGAGGATGCAAAAGAAAATTTTGAACTTTTTAAAAATATATTTACCAGATGTGCAGATATCAGATGCTTAGGTTCTGCGGCTCTTTCTCTGGCATATGTAGCCTGCGGGCGTATGGAAGCTTATATTGAAAAGGGATTAAAGCCGTGGGACTTTGCTGCAGGTCTGCTTCTTGTTCAGGAAGCAGGAGGAACGGTGACAAATTACAATGGGGAAGATATTTGTGCGACAGAAATATCAGACGTTGTTGCAGGAAATGGAAAAATAGGCTGGAAAAACCTCTTTACGTTGAAGTGTTAAAATGGTATAGTAATACTATAAAAACATGAATCAACGAAAGGAATTGGAAGATATGGAAAGATACTATCAGCCGGAGATTGAATGTGCTTCCAGAGAGCAGATTCGACAGTGGCAGAGTGAAAGACTGGCATCACAGGTGCAGAATGTATGGGATAATGTTCCTCTTTACAGAGAAAGAATGAAAGAGGCGGGGCTTGAGCCGGGGGATATTCAGTCTGTAGATGACTTACATAAACTGCCCTTTATTACAAAAGAGGATTTAAGGGAAGCATATCCTTATGGATTGCTTGCAAGACCTCTTGAGGATTGTGTGCGTATTCAATCTACCAGTGGAACAACAGGAAGAAGAGTAGTAGCTTTTTATACACAGCATGATATTGATCTTTGGGAAGACTGCTGCGCAAGAGCAATTACAGCAGCAGGAGGAACAAAAGGAGATGTCTGCCACGTAAGCTATGGATATGGGCTTTTTACAGGAGGACCTGGATTAAATGGAGGTTCTCATAAAGTAGGCTGTCTGACGCTTCCTATGTCTTCCGGAAATACAGAGCGACAGATTCAGTTTATGAAAGATCTGGGCTCAACGATTCTCTGCTGTACGCCTTCTTATGCAGCATATCTGGCAGAGAGTATTATAGAAAGAGGATTACAGGAAGAAATTCACTTAAAAGCAGGAATTTTCGGTGCAGAAGCATGGACGGAGGAAATGCGCCATGATATAGAAGAGAAACTTGGAATTAAAGCGTATGATATTTACGGTTTGACAGAGATTTCAGGACCCGGAGTAGCATTTGAATGTTCTGCACAGAATGGAATGCATGTAAACGAAGATCATTTTATAGCAGAGGTGATTAATCCAAAGACAGGAGAGGTTCTTCCTGATGGAGAAAAGGGGGAACTTGTATTTACAAGTATTACAAAAGAGGCATTTCCGCTTATGAGATACCGCACACGTGACATCTGTATTTTGAGCAGAGAAAAATGCTCCTGCGGAAGAACGCATGTGAAAATGACGAAGCCTCTTGGACGAAGCGATGATATGCTTATTGTAAAAGGAGTCAATGTATTTCCGTCCCAGATTGAGACTGTTCTTATGAATAAAGGATATCCGGCTAATTACCAGATTATAGTGGACAGAATCAATAACAGTGATACAATAGAAGTACAGGTAGAGATGACACCGGAAATGTTCTCAGACAGCCTTAGCGCAGTTGCCGCAAAAGAAAAAGAGCTTGTAGATGCTCTGAAAGCAATGCTTGGCATTTATGCAAAGGTAAAACTTGTAAATCCAAAGGCAATTACAAGAAGTGAAGGCAAGGCTGTGCGCGTAATTGATAAGCGTAATCTGTATCAGAAATAAGGGAGGAAAAAGATATGACAGTAAAGCAGATTTCTGTGTTTTTGGAAAACAGACCGGGAAAGCTGGCAGAGTTTACGGACGTTTTATCAGAAAACAATGTGGATTTGCGGGCACTTTCTCTGGCAGAGGCAGAAGATTTTGGAATTGCCCGGATTATAGTAAATGATGTGTATAATGCGTCTACTGTATTGAAGGATGCAGGCTATGTATTTTCTATTACAAAAGTTCTTGCAGTGGAAATGCCGGATGAGCCGGGAGCACTTTCGAGAGTTATGCGTATCCTTGGAAATCAGGAGGTTAACCTGGAATATATGTATGCGTTTACCTCAAGAAAGAAGGGGACTGCATATATGATTCTCAGAGTGGAGGATAATCAGAAGGCAGCAGAAGTTCTGAAAAAAGAGGGAATTTGCCCAATATGCCAGGATGAGCTGGAAGAGCTGTAAAATTGAAAAAACAAAACACTTTTACACTTGAAAGCGTTACGCTTTAAAATGCAAAATAAAAAGCTTGACAATCTGCCTGCGTGTGCGTTAATATGTGAAAAGAAAAGAGAGATAATTACGTAAGGAGACAGATATAAATGATAAAGCGTGGCGCAGACAGAGAGAAAGTAGAAGAGCTGAAAGCTTCTCTTACAGAGAAAGGACTGAAACTGCACCTTTCTGACGGGTTGGAAGCTTCTCTTATTGGCCTGATTGGAGATACTAGTCATATTCAGGAGGATCAGCTTCGGGCAATTGATGTAGTGGAAGATGTAAAACGAATCCGGGAACCGTACAAAAAAGCAAACCGTTCCATGCATCCGGATGATACGGTTGTTGACATTTGCGGACATAAAATTGGAGGAGGGCATTTTCAGGTGATCGCAGGTCCCTGTTCCGTAGAGACAAAGGAACAGATGACAGAGGTTGCTTTTGATGTAAAGAAGTCGGGAGCCAATCTTTTAAGAGGCGGAGCGTTTAAACCGAGAACTTCACCGTATTCTTTTCAGGGACTTGGAAGAGAGGGACTTGACCTTCTGCTGGAAGCGAAGAAGGCGACAGGTCTTCCTGTTGTGACGGAAATTATGCGTCTTGATCACCTGGAATTTTTTGAAGATGTGGATGTGATTCAGGTCGGAACAAGAAATATGCAGAATTTCGAACTGTTAAAGGAACTTGGAAAGCTGGATAAGCCGATTCTTTTAAAGAGAGGCATGGCAAATACTCTTGATGAGCTTTTAATGAGCGCGGAATATATTATGGCAGGTGGAAACGAAAAAGTCATTCTCTGTGAAAGAGGAATTCGTACATTTGAAACATCTATGAGAAATACCCTTGATATTTCTGCAATTCCTATGCTGAAAAAGAAATCCCATCTTCCGGTAATCATTGACCCGAGTCATGCATCAGGACAGAGATTTATGGTTGAGCCTCTTACAATGGCAGCGATTGCTGCAGGTGCGGACGGGGTAATGATAGAAGTGCATAACAATCCGGAAAAGGCTCTTTGTGATGGAATGCAGTCCCTGCCGCCAAAGATGTTTGACGAGGTAATGAAAAAAGTAAAAAATGTGATTGGTGTATTTGGAAAAACAATGGAATAAAAAACGAAAACTGCTGCAAAACAGGATGGCTGTTTGCCGCAGTTTTTTTGTAAAAAAATGTTGACAGAAAAGGGGAATCGAGATATAACAGAATAAGAAAAGTTATACAAAGATAACACATGGAAAGGAACATATAAATGAAGCTTAGCGAATTACAGATAGGAAGTACGGCTACTATAAAAGCTGTCGGCGGAAAAGGTGCTTTGCGTCAGCATTTTCTGGACATGGGTCTGATACAGGGAACAGAAGTAACGGTTGTGAAATATGCGCCTATGGGAGATCCGATAGAACTTAGAATTCATGGATATGAATTGACGATTCGGCTTGCAGATGCTGATAATATAGAAATCAGCAAACCGCATCAGCCAAGGGTTGCCAATAAAAATATAGAAAGCCACGAGGGATTTCATCCAGGATATGGAGAAGGTGGAAAGTTTCACGACAGAAAAGAAGAAAATCCGCTTCCAGACAGCGAGACGCTTACCTTTGCTCTTGTAGGAAATCAGAACTGTGGAAAGACGACGCTGTTTAATCAGCTGACTGGTTCTAAACAGCATGTTGGAAATTTTCCGGGAGTCACAGTTGACAGAAAAGATGGTGTGATACGCGGGTATGAAAATACATTAATTACGGATCTGCCGGGAATTTATTCCATGTCTCCGTACAGCAGTGAGGAAATTGTAACAAGAGAATTTGTCATTAAGCAAAAACCGAGAGGGATTATAAATATTGTAGATGCCACAAATATTGAGAGAAATCTTTACCTTACGATGCAGCTTCTCGAGCTGGGCTTTCCTATGGTAGTTGCTTTAAATATGATGGATGAGCTTAGAGAAAATAATGGTTCTGTAAAGGTAAACGAGATGGAAGCACTGCTTGGTGTTCCTGTTATTCCGATTTCTGCGGCAAAGGGCGAGGGAATTGAAGAATTGATTCGTCATGCTGTCCATGTGGCAAAATATCAGGAATCCCCTATGGAAAATGATTTCTGCAGAAAAGAAGAGGGAATCCATAGAGGAATCCATGCAGTCATGCATTTAATAGAAGATCACGCACAGAAAACAGAGATTCCTGTAAGGTTTGCGGCAAGTAAGGTCATGGAGGGTGACGAAAAGATCCTGGAGCAGTTAAGTCTTACAGAAAATGAAAAAAATCTTTTGGAGGATATTGCAAAGCAGACAGAAGAAGAAACCGGTCTTGACAGGGCTGCAGCAGTAGCGCAGATGCGTTTTGAGTATATCGAGGATGTCTGTAATAAGACGGTGATTAAGCCGAAAGAAAGTAAGGAACGCTTAAGAAGCCAGAAAATCGACCATTTTCTGACCGGAAAATATACAGGTATTCCGGCTTTTATCGGAATTATGGGAATTGTATTCTGGCTTACTTTTAACGTAATAGGGGCATTTTTGCAGGGGGCTCTGGAGTCCGGGATTACAGCTCTTACAGAATTTGTAGATGGGGCTATGACAGCGGCGAATGTGAGCAGTGTTGTTCATTCACTCGTAATAGATGGGATTTTTAATGGAGTAGGTGGTGTTTTAAGTTTCCTTCCGATTATTGTAACGCTGTTTTTCTTTTTGTCTATTCTGGAAGACAGCGGATATATGGCAAGAGTAGCATTTATTATGGATAAGCTGCTGCGTAAACTTGGTCTTTCCGGACGAAGCATTGTGCCCATGCTGATTGGGTTCGGCTGCACAGTTCCAGGAGTTATGGCAAGCCGGACACTTCCGTCAGAAAGAGACAGGAAGATGACGATTTTACTGACACCATTTATGAGCTGTACAGCAAAACTTCCTATTTATGCATTTTTTACAGCTGCTTTTTTCCCGAAAAACGGAGCGCTTGTTATGATTGGCCTTTATGTATTTGGGATTGTGATGGGAATTTTGATGGCGCTTATTTTTAAGAAAACTGCATTTAAAGGGGAAGCCGTGCCATTTGTTATGGAATTGCCAAATTATCGTATGCCGGGAGCAAAAAACGTACTGCATCTTCTTTGGGATAAGGCAAAAGATTTTCTGCAAAGAGCGTTTACCGTGATTTTTATTGCGACGATTGTAATCTGGTTTCTGCAGAACTTTGATACAGGACTTAATATGGTATCAAACTCAGAAGACAGCATTCTGGCTCTAGTAGCAGGTGCGCTTGCACCGGTATTTGCACCGGTTGGATTTGGCGACTGGAGAATTGTGACTGCGCTGATTTCCGGATTCCTGGCAAAAGAGAGCGTAGTATCTTCTCTTACTGTGCTGTTTGGAAGCACAGCCGTTTTACAGAGCAGCCTTACAGCTGTGGGAGCAGGAGCGCTTCTTGTGTTCTGTCTTCTTTATACCCCTTGTGTTGCCGCGATTGCCTCTGTAAAACGTGAGCTTGGCGGTAAATGGGCGACAGCTATGGTAATCGGACAATGTATGATTGCATGGCTTGCTGCCTTTGTAATTTACCGCCTGGGAATGTTTCTTATTTGATTTTAATTGATTTTTGCAGTTTCCAGGTTTTTCAGCCAGTTGGAACGGAAGAAATAAATAATAAATGTAACGGAGCTTAAGAACCAGGTAAGTGGATAAGCCCAGAAAATAACACGTATGTCAGGAATAAAACGAACTGTTATGGTAATGTAGGTGACACGTATAATGCACCAGCAGGCCAGCATGACAAACATAGGTACGGTAGATTTTCCTGCACCTCTGAAAATTCCTGCCATACAGTGTGAAAATGCAAGAAGGAAATAGAAAAGGGATGCTGTATGGGCCTGTGCAACACCGTAGGATAAAACTTCCGGTGTGCTGTTAAAGGCGGCAATAAAGTATGGTGAAAATATGTAAATTACTACACCTACAAGTTCAGCCGCAGTAACAGAGCAGATAATGCCGAATGCAGCACCTTTTTTTACTCTTTTATATTCCCCTGCACCGATGTTCTGGCTGATGAAGGTTGTGAGGGCCAGTGCAAAACAGGTAATAGGTAAAAATGCAAAACCTTCTACCTTACTGTAAGAACCACATCCTGCTACCGCCATTGGTCCGAATTTATTGATGTTGGACTGTACGACTACATTTGCCAGTGCAATGATAGAGTTCTGAAGTCCGGATGGAAGACCATTGGAAAGAATCTGTCTCAGAAGAGAAAAATCAATTTTAAGTTTCGAAAAAGAGACCCTGTATTCTTCCGGAGCTTTCAGAAGGTGGCGCAGACATAAAAGAGCACTTAAAAACTGGGAAATAATCGTTGCAGCAGCAGTAGCGCCAACACCAAAACCGCAGCCTGCAACAAGGACAAGATCCAGTATGATGTTTGTCAGAGAAGAAATAATCAAGTATATAAGAGGATGTCTGCTGTCTCCGACTGCCTGCAGGATTCCCACCATGAAATTATACATGACAAATGCAAGTGAGCCACAGAAATAGATACGGAAATATACAAGGGAATTTGGAAGTACCTCCGCCGGTGTTCCGATCAGCACCAGAATCTGAGGCGCTGCAACTACTCCGATAAATGTAAGTAAAATGCCGAAAATAAAACCAAGTGTAACAATGGTATGGATTGCTTTTTGCACCATGCCATATTTTTTTGCACCAAAGTATCGGGCAACGACAACACCGGCGCCGGCAGCAAGACCGTTAAAGAAGCCTACCATAAGGAAAATAAGGCTTCCGGAGGAACTGACGGCAGCAAGGGCGCTGCTGCCCAGAAAATTTCCAACAATTAAAGAGTCGGCAGTATTATAAAATTGCTGGAAGAGATTTCCTAAAAAAAGAGGAATGGCAAAGGCGATAATTTTTTTCCATATAGGACCTTTTGTCATAAGTGTTGATGAGGAATTTGCACTCATATTATTAAGCCTCCAATAAAAGTATTTTGAATGCTATTTCAATTTATTGAAATCATTTGCAGCCTCCGCAAGATTTTCGCGGATAGAGATTCCCTGAGGACATACGGTTTCACATTTTCCGCACTTCTGACATTGATCTGCTCTTGCGGCGGAATTCAAATCGTGGAAAAATGCCTGTTTGGCTTTCTCCTTATTGCCATACATGGAAAGCTCATTCCAGATGCGGAAGTTTTTGGGAATATCCACTCCAAAAGGACAAGGCATACAATAAGCACAGCCTGTACATCCATTTTTCGTTCTTTTTTTAATATTGTCTGCTGTTTTAGCAATAAGATTTGTTTCTTTTTCTGTCAATGGCTCAAATTTACCGAAGGTATGTAAATTATCCTCCACCTGTTCCATCGTAGACATACCGCTTAAAACAACTTTTACATTTGGTTTACTTGCCACCCAACGAAGCGCCCAGGAAGAAATACTGCTGTCAGGGCGTTCTGCTTTAAGAGAAGCTGCAATATCATCCGGAAGGAAAGAAAGAGAGCCACCCTTTACAGGCTCCATAATAACAAGCGGAATGCCAAGGCTTTCAGTAAGGGCATAGCCTTTATCACCTGCCTGAATATCTGTGTCTACATAATTGTACTGAATCTGGCAGAAATCCCATTTGCGATACGTAGCAATTTGTTCGAAAACTTCAAAATCATCATGGAAAGAAAAACCGAAAAAGCGGATTTTTCCCTGAGCTTTTAATTCTTCGAAATAAGGAATTAGATTAAGGTCCAGTACAGTCTGCCATTTTTCCTTATCGAGGCAGTGGAGGAGATAAAAATCCACATATTCCGTATCGAGACGCTGTAACTGTTCATCAAAAAGGCGTTTTGCGTCATCCAGTGTTTTTACGTTCCAGATGGGAAGTTTTGTGGCAAGAAAATAATCTTTTCTGTTATATTTTTTTAGAATGCGGCCAAGGAAGGGCTCGCTGTCTCCGTTGTGATAGGGATATGCAGTGTCAATATAAGTAACTCCTGCCTGAATTGCCGTATCTACCATTTTTTCCGCTTCCTCTTCACAGATAGAACCGTCTGGATTTAAAGGAAAACGCATACAGCCAAATCCCAGAAGAGAAGGAGAAACCCCAAGTTTTTCAAATTTCCGGTATTCCATAAGTAAGTAAACCTCCTGATACTAATATTTTCATGTTTTTACACATTGCAGTATGAAAAATACCTTTTATATTTTAACATATCTGTGGGAAAGTTACAGCATTATTTACATTTTTATTAAAAACGATTGACATGTACAGAAAGCATCTTGACAAGAAAATCTTACAGATGTAATATTTTATAAACTATATTTTTTATGGAGGAAAAATTTTTATGATGAAATCTTACAAATGTAATAGAAAGAGAAGAAAAAGATATAGCAGAAAGAGGCGATTAAAAAATATACTGTTGCTTGTAGAATTGGCAATAGTCGTGTTTGGTATTTGTACCGGCATTATATATTACAGGCAAAAGATATGGGATATGCCGGAAGAGCTTTTAAAAACATATATGAGCTATATTTCCCTACAGGAATATGGAAAAATGTATGATATGGTAAATAAAGAAGCGTCCGGTAACATTTCCAGAGATGATTTTATAAAGAGAAATTCTGCTATTTATGAAGGGATTCAAGCAGAAGATCTGAAAATCAATGTGCTGGAATATGATAAAAAAGAAAAATCGGTAACGTATCATACATCTTTTGAGACACCGGCAGGAACCATTGATTTTGATAATGAAGCTTTTTTTCTGAAAGGGAAAAAGAGGTATGAAATTATATGGGAGGATTCTCTTATTTTTCCACAGTTGGGAGCGGAGGATAAGGTGAGGATTATTTTTGACGGAGCGGAAAGAGGAAAAATTTTAGACAGAAAAGGAATGGTTCTGGCTGGAAAAGGAATTACTTCTTCTGTGGGAATTGTTCCGGGAAAATTGCAGAACACAGAGCAGGATATTGAGCAAATTGCGGATTTGCTAGAGACAGAGCCTTCGGAAATCAAAAAGAAATTAAAAGAAAAATGGGTAAAAGAGGATTCTTTTGTACCGATTAAAACCATTCCGAAAGTGAAAGAAACAGAGCTTTTATCTGTCAATCCTGGTGAAGAACTTTTAAAAGAAGCAGAACGCCATAAGAAACTTCTGGAAATTCCGGGTGTTATGATCACGGATAAAGAAATAAGAGAATATCCACTTGGAAAAGCGGCATCACATCTGACAGGATACGTACAAAATGTGACAGAAGAAGATTTAAAAGAGCATGAAGGTGAGGGATATACAGAGACGAGTGTTATTGGACGAACAGGTATGGAAGGCTTATTTGAAAAAGAATTAAGAGGAGAGAATGGATGCAGAATTTATATTACAGACAAAGATGGAAAGGAGAAAACACTAATTGCCGATAAAACAGTAAAGCATGGACAAGATGTAAAACTGACGATTGATGCAGGACTTCAGACGGAAATTTATGAGCAGTTTCAGGAGGATAAAAGCTGTACAGCGGCAATGAATCCTTATACAGGAGAAGTTCTGGCTCTTGTCAGTACACCATCTTTTGATAGCAATGGTTTTATCAGAGGTCTTACTGGGGAAGAATGGAAGAGTTTAAATGAAGCAGACAGTAAGCCTATGTATAACCGTTTTCGGCAAAGCTGGTGTCCCGGTTCTGTTTTTAAGCCTATTACAGCTGCAGTGGGTCTGGAGTCCGGTGCTCTTAATCCGGCGGAAGATTTTGGAAGTGAAGGACTGAGTTGGCAGAAGGATTCTACGTGGGGAGAATACTATGTAACCACGCTTCATACATATGAATCGGCAGTTCTTGAAAATGCTATGATTTATTCCGACAATATTTATTTTGCAAAAGCCGCGTTGAAAATAGGGGAAAAAGAGATGGAATCAGCTTTAAACAATCTTGGATTTTATGAAGAGCTTCCTTTTGAGATTAAAATGACAAAATCTAGTTATTCCAACACAGAACACATAGAAACAGAGATACAATTAGCGGACAGTGGATACGGGCAAGGGCAGATGCTCGTAAATCCACTTCATATGGCAAGTATTTACACCGCATTTTGTAATGAGGGAAATATGATAAAACCATACCTCCTTTATAAAGAAGATAAAACGGCAGATTACTGGATTCCGGAAGCATTTTCAAAAGAAACCGCGAATCTGGTCCTGGAAGCAATGAAAAAAGTGATCAGTGAGGTTGAGGGAACCGGTTACGATGCTTACAGAGAAGATGTAGTTCTTGCTGGAAAAACAGGGACAGCGGAAATAAAAGCGTCAACAGAGGATACTTCCGGGACAGAGCTTGGGTGGTTTTGCGTTTTTACAGCGGAAAAGACACAAGAGAATCCTGTTTTACTTATCAGCATGACAGAAGATGTAAAGGAAAGAGGTGGAAGTGGATACGTAGTAGAAAAGAGCAAAGCCGTGTTGGAAAATTGGTTTTCCTGATGATTTCAGTCCTGGAAAACGCCGAGATTTTCCAAGACTGAAAGTGTGATATTGGCTGCATGACTGCCATTGGCTTCTTTTCTGCCTTTGATATTTGTAACAAAAATATAGACAGAATCTTTATTTTCCACATAACCGATAAACCATCCTGCGGTATCCTGCCCGTTTACCTGACTGGTACCTGTCTTTCCATAAAGCGAAACATCATCAGAACCGAAGAGTAAAAGCGCATTTTTTACTGTCTGTATATTTTCCGGAGAAAAATGGAAGTCATTGGAATAAAAACGGCTCAGAAGTTCTGCCTGCTCTACAGGGGAAATTTTAAGGGAAGAATCCAGCCAGTAAGAAAAAAGTTCCCCGCTTACATCTTGATTGCCATATTGAATTTTTTGTATATAATCGGAAATCCGGCTCTTTCCAAGCAGCTCGTCTGTTTTCTGGAAATACCAGTTTACAGAAGAAGAAAGGGCAGATGAGAGCGTCTGATTTTTGTTCCAGGCATCAAAGGGATAGGCTTCTCCGTCCCAGGGGATAAAAGAATTTTCAGCAGAAATGATATCTTCCTCCAGTGAAAAAAGAGCGTCATATATTTTATAAGTAGATACAGGAGTCACTCTTTGAAGAGCCTGTTTTTGGTTATAAATAGTCCAGAAGTCCCGGTTTAAGTCGTATAAAACGAAGCTGCCGGTATATGTTCCAAAGTGAGAAGAAAGATCAGCATATGAAATTCTTTTTTTCGAAATATCCCAGGAATATATATTGTTTTCACAGGCATAGAGAGAAACAAAAGGCGTACAGCTGATTAAAAACAGTGCCGTGATGAGAAAGACAAAAAAGCTTTTCCACTGACCGGGGCGGCAGGGCTTTCTGTAAGCGGCGATGTTTAAAATGCGTTGAGTTATCTGTTTTTGATTTCCTCCGAGTCTTGCATAGAAAGGAAAAGAATGAAGGGAAATCTTTTCTGCAAAATTAATCAGCGTATTTCCGTAACCTTCATATTCTTTTGGATTCAACAAATTCAGTACAGAAGTATCGCATGCAATTTCTCTGTCATTACACATTACCTTTAAGGCACAGTGCACCAGAGGGTGGAACCAGTAAATGATTCCGGTTACATTCATCAGTGCATTGGCAAATCCGTCTCTGTGTTTATAATGCTGCAGCTCATGAAGAAGAATGTAGCGCAAATCTATTTCATTGTAATCAGAAATCAGATGTAAAGGAAGATAAATGCAGGGTCTTAGTAAGCCTGTTATCATCGGAGAATTTAAAAATACAGTCGTATAAACAGGCGGGATTCTTTTTACATTTAATTCGTTTGTACATTGAAGATAAATTTTGCGTATATCCGAATTTTCCAGAGGAAGAGCGGCCCGCCTAATACGGTACAGACGGAGCGCTTCCTTCATAAAAAACAGGGCCGCGATCACCATTCCCAAAATCCAGATTCCAAACAGAAAAGAACCTATAAAAGAAGGAGTTTTTTCGCTTACAGAAACAGAAAAATCATTCAGCCAGTCTGTATTGGAAGAAAGAAGAGAGTTTCTATTTTCGTTTACAGAAGACATAGCGTTTCCCTGAAAAGCAGCCTGAGAAAGCGAAAACAGGGAGAATATGGAAGGAAATTTGTTTGCAGGCAGCTGAAGAAACGGAGCGGTAAGTAATCCAAGCATAAAGAACCAGAGGTTGTACTGCATTCTTTGGGAAAGTATATTCTGACATTTATTTTTTAGGAAAAGAAAAACCAGAATAATAAAGCTGAAAAAGATGCTGCACATGAAAAAATGTATCATGAAATCAGTGATTGGAATCCTCTCCTTTCTCCGACTTTCCAGAAAGAAGACTGCGGAGGGAATCAATTTCATTTTGGGAAAGAGCATCGTTTTCTATATAAGAAGAAAGCAGGGCAGTAATGTCACCGTGAAAATATCGACTGAGAAAAGAGCGGCTTTTCTGATTAAGATAATCTTTTTCTTCTATCAAGGGAGTATAAACAAAAATCCGTCCCTGCTTTTCGTAGGAGAGAACGCCTTTAGTCACAAGACGTTTGATTAAGGTTTGAATTGTTTTGGGACTCCATGCAGTTATTTGTACTAATCTTTCTGTAATTTCGTTTGTGTTAATTGGCGCATATTTCCATACGATTTTCATAACTTCAAATTCCGCCTCTGAAATCTGTGGGAGTTTTGACATATTAATTTCTCCTATATCGTTTTATAGTTTGAGAGTGAACCGGCAAACAGGGATAGGGTGTTTGTCGTGTATCTTTATCATATAAAAATAAAAGAAGAAAGTCAAATTTCGAAAATTGGTGTAGAATAAAAAAGAATAGCACAAATTGTCAAATCCGGTATATCTTCATCTGGTATACTGCTTCATGTAAGGGGGAAGGAGAATGGAATATACAAAAGAAATAAAAAAGGCAATGAATTATATTGAAAACAATTTGAATGAAGGAATCAGACTGGAGGAGGCAGCAGCTTTTGCCGGATTTTCAAAATATCATTTTCAGAGAGTTTTTAAAAGAGAAACAGGGCTTAATTTATATGAGTATATTCAAAAAAGAAGGCTTGCAGAAGCTTCGTCTCTTCTTCTCAACAGTAACATACGTATTCTTGATATTGCCGTGTACTTATGTTTTGAATCTCAGGAGGTATTTACAAGGGCATTCAAGAAGGTTTACGGACTGCCGCCGGGACAGTATCGAAAAGCATTAAAAAATCTTACCAATGGAGGTATGAACATGAAAAAGAACACAGAAATTAAACACTGGATTATTACAGGAACAGCGCCGGACAAATATAAAACAGGAATTGACCGTACTGTTTTTCACACAGGAACTGCTTCTGCGTTTATCCAGTCGGAAACAGAAGATTTTACGCCAGATGAATATGCAACAATCATGCAGCAATTCCGGGCAGAAAGGTTTCTTGGGAAAAGGGTTCGTTTTTCGGCTTTTGTGAAAGCGCTGGAAGTAGAGGGATGGGCAGGGTTATGGATGCGTCTGGATGGAAAATTCAGTGTAACCCTGAAACTGGACAATATGCAGAATCGTTCCATTAAAGGCTCGGTGAACTGGAATCTTTATTCCTGCGTTCTGGATGTGCCACAAGAGACGGAGCTCATTAATATCGGTATTCTTTTAAATGGAAAAGGACGTGTATGGATGGATAACGTATCTTTTCAGGAGGTGGATAAAACCATTCCGGTAACAGATTTTGAAATACAGAAAGAATATCCGGATTATCCTGAAAATCTGATGTTTGAGGAATAAGGGTGAGCAGAGTATGGAAAAAATAACAATTTCAGAGGCATATATGATACTTTCCTATTATGCAGAAGGAAAGCATGCAGATATATATCAGCCGCAAAACAGTGCAGGCATTGTCTTGGGCGGGATTTATGAGCTTTTGCAGTCCGGCTGCGTCAGAAAGGAGAAAAACGGCAGCCTTTCCATTCATAAACCTCTTCCATCAGAATATACAGGTTTGGAAGAAATATATACAAATATAGAGCTGTATTCAAAAACAACTGCAAAATGGCTGGATTATTACTGCTGCAGTCCTTCTCAAAAGAATATAAAGATTTTGGCTGACGATTTACAGGAATCATTGTCGCAGAAACATATGCTGAAAATACAGATGAAAAAAGGAATATTCCGACAGAAGAGAGTAATCAGTTTATATGAAAAAGAGGCAGAGGAAGTTGTCAGAGAGTTCAAGGAGGCTTTGAACCGAAATTATCCGGATGAAAATACTGCATTTCTGGTGCAGATGCTGCTTCTTTCCGGTTCTTTGAAGAAATATTTCGATACACAAGAGAGAGGAAGGATGAAAAAAGTCATAGAACGATACCGCTATACAGAGATATGGAAAGACATGGAACCGTATGTAAACAAAATAAAGAATTTTAACTTTCAGAACGCACTAAATTCCGGGGCGATGTATCGGTAGAAGAAGTAAATAAAAAAGCTCTTGTTCTCAAGATATAGAATGGGTATAATTAAATAAAAACATAAAAAACGAAAAAGATTGTGCAATGTTGTATATGGATAAAGGGAGTAGGTGTATGAAATATGTTGCCCATCTGCAAGAAGAAAGAGAACAAACTGTAAAGGAACATTTAGAAGGAACTGCGAAGCTCAGTGGAGAATTTGCAAAAAAATTTGGAAAAGAGGAGTGGGGATATTGTTGCGGGTATCTTCATGATATAGGAAAGTACAGTGTGGAATTTCAACACAAAATAAGAGAAAACGGGAATGAGCAGATTGATCATTCAACTGCCGGTGCAAAGGTGTGTGTGGAGAAGGGTGGCTTATATCCTATTATGAGTTACTGCATTGCAGGCCATCATGCTGGTTTGCCCAATTACGGAAGTTCTCAGGATGGCGGTTTTGAATCGACTCTTATGGGAAGAATGAAAAAAACATTAAAAGACTATTCTGCATATCAAGATGAAATAGAAATTCCGAAGGTGACAACTGTTCCTATTGCATATGGAGAAACCAAAAATCCAGATTTTTCCTTGAGTGTTTTTATAAGAATGCTATATTCTTGTCTTGTAGATGCAGATTTTCTTGATACGGAAGCTTTTATGAAAAAGGGAGAAATAAAACGTGACACAGGCGAAAGTATAGAGATTCTTCTTCAAAAGCTCGAGAAATATGTGTCAAAATGGTTGCTAAATAAAGAGATAAATACAGTAAATGGGAGAAGAACGGAAATTTTAAGAAACTGCCTGGAGGCGAGAAAAAGAGAAAAAGGTCTTTTTCGTTTAACGGTACCTACGGGAGGTGGAAAAACAGTAGCTTCACTTGCATTTGCGCTGCGCCATGCTGTATACAATAATATGGACAGAATAATTTATGTAATTTCCTATACTAGCATTATAGAGCAAAACGCACAAATTTTTAGGAGTATTCTGGGAGATGAAAATGTCTTAGAAAGTCATTGCAATGTAGACTATGGAGATTCAGAAGAATGGAATCCCATGAAGCTTGCGGCGGAAAACTGGGACAAACCAGTGGTAGTTACTACAAATGTGCAGTTTTTTGAATCTTTGTTTGGAAATAAATCCTCAAAATGCAGGAAACTTCATAATATTGCGAACAGTGTTATTATCTTTGATGAAGTGCAAATGCTTCCTGCAGATTATTTAAAGCCATGTATCGCTATGATAGAAGAACTAGTGAGCAGTTTTGGAGTAAGTGCTGTACTTTGTACGGCAACACAGCCTGCGCTGCAGCCTTTTTTTCAAAGCGGAATATCGGCATATGAACTTTGCCCAAGGATGGAAGAGCAGTTTGCGTTTTTTAAGCGAACTACATTTCAAAATCTGGATAAAATATCAGAAGAAGATTTAATTGAAAAACTGTCAGGAGAATATCAGGCTCTTTGTATTGTGAATACAAAAAAGAAGGCACAGGCGTTATATAAGGCATTAAAGGGACAGGGAGTATTTCATTTATCTACGTCTATGTATCCCAAACATAGAAAGCGTGTGCTGGAAGAAGTAAGGAGATGTTTAAATAACGGGGAAAGGTGTCTTGTTTTGTCTACCAGTCTTGTAGAAGCCGGAGTTGACCTTGATTTTCAGTCTGTATACAGACAGCTTGCAGGTATTGATTCTGTAATTCAGGCGGCTGGCAGGTGTAACAGAGAAGGAAAGCGTTCTCCGGAAGAAAGCAACGTTTATGTTTTTCGATTTGAAGAGCAGGAAAGAATTTTGGGACAGAGAAAACAGATTGAGGCAGCAAAAACATTAGTTTCAGAGGGGAAAGATATTTCTGCCTTGGAAACGATAGAGGAATATTTTAAATTTTTGTATCACTTAAAAAGCAGTGAGCTTGATAAAAAGAACATTATGGCGCAATTTAAAGGGATAAAATGTAATTTTCCAAAAGTGGCAGAAGATTTTAAAATGATTGAAAATGATACGAAAACAGTCTTTATTCCGATAGAAGAGGAGGCGCAGGATTTACTGCAACAGTTGAAATATCAGGGATTTACAAAAACAAGTATGAGAAAAGCAGGACAGTATTCTGTTACGCTTTACGACGATGTAATAGAAAAAATGGAAGCGGCAGGCATGATAGAGCCAGTGGCAGAAAATATAAATGATTTTTATGAATTGAAGGATAAAGAGAGATATACAGAAGAATTCGGACTTGACTTGAATATAGAAAATGGAATGGCATTGTTTTGGTAACAGAAAGCAAAAGCGGTGAGTGCAGACAGACTGCAGTCACCGCTTTTAACATTAAATTTCAAAAAGAATATCATTATTTCAATCCACGGGATTTCCCGACATGGTAAGTATAATATATTTTTTTATTTAATTCAAAATCTTCAATGAAATTCAATTTGAAAATAATGAATTATTGATTGACTTATCAATAGAAGAGGCGTATAGTGGATTTATAAGGATTGATAAGCTGAAATTTTTTGAAGGAGAAAAGGTATGATTTTATATCATGGGAGTAAAGAAATTGTAAAATTTCCGGAAATAAGAAAAGCTGAGTTTAATAAAGATTTTTATTTCGGGTTTTATTGTACTAAATATCAAAAACAGGCAGAACGGTGGGCAATACGATATGGAAAAGCAGGATATGTAAATAAATATGAATATACCACCAATGATAATCTTAACTGCCTTATATTTGAAAAAATGACAGAAGAATGGTTGGATTTTGTGGTTGCCTGCAGATATGGGAAATCACATAATTATGATATTGTAGAAGAACCTATGGCAGACGATACAATTTATAATTATATTCAAAATTTTATAGATGGAAAAATTTCAAGAGCTGCCTTCTGGGAACTGGTTAAATTTAAGTATCCTACACATCAGATTAGTTTTCATACGGTTTCTGCTCTTGATACATTACAATTTATAGGAAGTGAGAAAGTATATGGGAAGAAAAAATAACAATGATTTGTTTTTTACCTGTAGTTTGATTGAATATATAGGAAGAAAGGTAAAAAGAACAAGGCGAGAAGTAGTAGATTTTCTGGGAAAAGATCAGATTGAAAGAGTTTATGAATTTGCAGATGTTTTTCATTGTGAACCAATAGAAAAAGTGGCAAATGAATTTATAGAGGAAAGCAAAATAGAAGAAGGGACGTTTGATAATGAAGCAGCGTGTGAATATATCATTCCTGATTATTGGGATATTGGAGAAGTGTATGAGCGTCTTATAGAGGATTGTTACGGAGATGAAGAAATTACAGAGGGAATATGGGAAGTATATCATTCGTGGATAGATGAGCATATCTCAGATTACAATACAGATTTTTATTACCAATCAAGAGATTATATAGCAGAATGTTACAGGAAAGGAGAGATATTATGAAAAGAAGGGAGTACAGGCGATGGGCGTAGGAGTAAAAGTACGGGTATGGGGAGATTATGCTCTCTTTTCAAGACCGGAAGTTAAAGTAGAAAGATACTCGTATGATGTAATGACACCTTCAGCGGCAAGAGGGATTCTGGAGGCAATTTATTGGCATCCCGGTCTTAGGTGGGTGATTGACAAAATATATGTAAAAAATCCGGTACGATTTACAAGTGTAAGAAGAAATGAGGTAAAAAGTAAGGTTTCGTTAAATAATGTTTTACAAGTATATAATGGAGCGCAAAAGCCTCTCTATATCAATACGAAAGAGGAGATTGTACAGAGAGCATCTGTCTTACTGACCGATGTAGAGTATGTAATAGAGGCACATTTTGAAATGACGGAAAAAGCAAATGAAACAGATAATCCCGGAAAATTTAAAGACATTATAATGAGAAGGTTAAGAAAAGGATCCTGCTATCATATGCCATACTTTGGATGCAGAGAATTTCCGGCTCATTTTGCTTTGTGTGAAGAGGAAACAATTACAACTTACTATGGTGATGTGCCGGAAAAAGATTTAGGAATTATGTTGTATGACATGGATTATTCGGATAAGGAAAATATACGTCCTATGTTTTTTCGGGCAGTTATGAGAAATGGGGTTTTGGATTTAAGAGACTGCGAGGTGATACGATGATATTGCAGGCGTTGACAAGATATTATGAAGTTCTTGCCAGAGAAGAAAAGGTATCACGGAAAGGCTGGTGTACTGCCAAAGTTTCTTATGCTGTTAACCTGTCAAAAGAGGGAAAAATAAAAAATATTTTTTGTCTGAAAGAAGAGGATATAAGAGGAAAGAAAAAGATTATTGTGCCAAAGGCTATGCAAGTTCCGGAAATGGTTCCCAGGTCTTCTGGTGTGTCCGCAAATTTTCTCTGCGACAATGCAAAATATTTTCTGGGAATTGACAGGGAAATGGATGATAACAATAAAAAATGCCGTGCGTTAGAGTGTTTTCACGCCGCAAGGGAAAAGCATTTATTTTTATTAGATGGCGTAAAAGGAGAAATGGCACAGGCGATTCGGCTTTATTTTGAAAACTGGAAGCCTGAAAAGGCAGAGGAAAATGAAGAAATAAAAGAGATATGGGACGATCTTACCGATGGAGGAAATCTTGTGTTTTGCATGGGAATGAAATGGGCACAGGAAGATGATGACATCAGGAATATGTGGGAGGAAAGTCAGAAAAAAAGCGGAGAAGAGACGGAAGGGATTTGTCTTGTTACAGGAGAAAAAGCACCTATTGCCAGAATCCATAAGACTATAAAAGGGGTTCCGGGAGCACAATCAAGCGGAGCTGCACTTGTCTCTTTCAATGCTCAGGCGTTTGAGTCGTATGGGAAGGAACAAAGTTATAATGCACCTGTTGGAAAATACGCAGAATTTGCTTACACAACAGCCTTGAATTATCTTCTTTCTAAAAGGGAATATACATTTCTTTTGGGAGATACTATGATGGTATTCTGGGCAGAAAAAGGAGAAGAAATATACCAGAAAACATTTTTAGAATTTTTGAATCCTGTGGAAGATAATGAAGATAAATTAAAAGATATTTTTGAAAAATTAAAAAAAGGCAAACCCCTTATTGTAGAGAATATAAATTTGAATTCTGATGAAACATTTTATATTTTAGGGTTAGCTCCTAATGCAGCCAGATTATCTATACGTCTCTTTTATCGCGATTCTTTTGGAAATATACTGGAAAATATTTCGAAACATTACAAGAGGATGGAAATAATACGTCCGGCTTGGGAGACAAGAGAATACCTTGGTATATGGCAGATGATGTGGGAAACTGTAAATCAGAAAGCAAAAGATAAAAAGCCTGTCTCTAATATGGCGTCCATGGTAATGCAGGCAATTATATCAGGAGGAAGGTATCC
>UQJE01000034.1 GCA_900541345.1 uncultured Blautia sp. | reverse complement strand
CCTCCGCCTTTTTTCTCCCAATATCTTCTGCACTGTAAAGAAATTGCCTGTTTAAATTACTTTCTTCTACTATATCTTTATCTATAATACGGATATTTCCAACCCCTGCTGCTGCAAGATAAGTAAGCACAGGCGCTCCAAGACCACCTGCCCCCACAACTGCCACTGTGGATTTTTGCAAAAGCTTCTGCCCTTCTGCTCCAATCTGCGGCATAGAAATCTGTCTTTTATAACGTTCCATTCAACCGCCTCCCACAGGAGGAAATATAGCCAAAATATCCCCGTTCTGTACCTCTGCCTCTACAGATGAATGTCTGCCGTTTATTAAGCAGATTGCAACCTCTTCCTCTGGAATCCTTAAAATTTCCAGAGCATCAGAAACCTTTTTTATCTTCTCTGCTTCCATGTAATAAATTTTTTCTCTTCCTTCCCGAAATGTAGCAAACAATCTTATTTCTATCATATTTTTATTCTTCCTTTTTTATCAAAAGGGAGATGCCCTGCATCTCCCTTAAAACCTTTATTATTCTTCAAGACCGAGACGTTTCAGCGTTTCTTCTGTAGGAAAGGCATTTTCCCAGCCTCTTACTTCATAATACTGGGGAAGTGTAACCTTAATCTGGCTTACCTGCCCTTTGGAAGGTCCGTTTTTAATCGGCTCCTCTGTAAGACGTTTTGGAAGTCTGTCATCTTCCGGCCGCATTCCTGCTGCCTTGTTAAAAAGACGTTCCAGATTGTAAATTCGCTCTCCCACTTCAAGAAGACTATCCGCGGTATACTCGGTTCCTGTTCCCGCATTTAAAAGAGCTGCATAATCTGGTGCTCCCAATGCGAAAGAGGAAAACAGGCAAAGTCCCATAGAGTCAATTACGGCTGTCAAATCCTGGAAAATCTTGCACCACTGTGCTTTTCCTTCTGTTGTAGTTCTGTCAAGCTGTTCCGGAAGACCTAAAACTTCTGGAGAAATCATATAACCACGAACATGGCATCCTCCTCTGTTACTTGTAGCATAAGTAATCCCAATACCCTGAATGCCTCGTGCATCATAGGCCGGCATCTCCTGTTTTTTTACACTCATAGAATATTCCGGATGCTTAAAGAAATCACAGAGACGGTAAGAGCCATCCGCCATTAACCTTGCAAGAAGTCCCTTTCCTTCTCCCATTCGTTTTGTCCATTCTACAACGGCACGGGAATCGCCCCATTTCAGAGGAATTCCATCACATTCCTCATCTGTAATATAACCTTTTTCATATAATTCCATAGCAGCTGCAATGGTACACGGTGTAGAAATGGCATCCAGACCGTATTCATTACACCACATATTTGCCTCATCGATTGCTTCCAGGTCATTAATCCCACAGTTTCCTCCGTATGCCCACAGAGGTTCGTACTCCGGACCGCCCACGACCTTGTCTCCAACTTTAATTACACGGCCGCAGCCAATCGGACATCTGTGACAGGCTGCATTTTTTACAAGATATTTTTCCTTCAAGGTTTCTCCTGAAGTGTCATCTGCCGGTTCGTAATAAGATTCCTGCCAGTTCCTTGTCGGAAAAGAACCTGTGTTATTAATAATATTTACAAGTACCGCCGTTCCATATGTAGGAAGACCGCCTCCTGTTACGCCGTTTTCTTTAATTTTACGATTGCATTCTTTTGTTGCTGCTTTTAAAGCTTCCTCATCTGCAGCCGGAATTACTTTTTTTGTTGCCGTAACAGTAATCGCCTTTAAATTCTTAGAGCCCATAACTGCACCAACGCCGCTTCTTCCTGCTGCGCGGTCTTTATCATTCATAATTGCTGCCAGAAGAGAGAGATGTTCTCCGGCAGGTCCAATATTTAATACCGAACAATCCGGGTGTACTTTTTTCAGTTCTTCATCAATCTTTTCACTCATCATGCCGATATATGGAGCAGCATCTAAAATTTCAATTTTATCATCCTCTATGTTAATATAAGAAGGCTTTTCTGCTTTTCCCTCTACAATAACGGCATCCCATCCGGCATATTTCAGTTTTCCACCCCATTTACCGCCGGAATTTGAACAGGCTATCATTCCCGTAAGAGGAGATTTTGTCACTACCATATATCTTCCTGCAGTTGGAGATTTTGTTCCTGTCATAGGTCCGGTAATATAGATAAGCTTATTCTCCGTAGATAAAGGTTCTACCTTAGCAATGCCTTCATCATAAAGCATTTTTGTACCAAGTCCCCTGCCTCCGATAAATTTCTCCGCCAGCTCCATATCAAGAGCTTCTGTTTTAATTTCACCGGTTGTAAGATTGATTCTTGCAATTTTGCCATTATACGCATTCTGCATAATAAGAGCCTCCTTTCTGAAAACAAAGTTTTGGATGTTATATTCCAATCCTTTCCAAACACGGGAGGCATTGATTCACAGGACAATACCCATCGGTCTTTTCCCTCTGAAAAGACTCGGATTGTTTTGTCTATATTATACAATTACTCTTCGTATTATGCAATTATTTTTTCTGTATTTCACTATTTTTATTTCCAACACTTCTCTCTCATTGTCAAAATAATGTATGTGTTTCATTCTGCTCAGCGAAGAGAAAGAAGCGCTTTTCCTTCCTTCAGTCTTTCATAAAACTGCTCATAAAAATCCTTTTCTCTGTCATACGGTGTTAAATAGAAGCGGCTCACTACATACATATTCAGATTTTTAATAAGCGTGCTGTCTTCTGTTTCATAAAGAACCTCCTGTATATCAAGAAGAAAATAATGCCAGTCTGACACAAACTGCTCGTACTGCTTTATATCCGGCGTATCAATCCATTTTTTCACCTTTATCTTACTTCTGTTCTGCTTTTTGCACTCATGAATCTGAAGAATATACTGAAAGCTTCCATTTTCATAATATCTTCCAAGAGGAAACAGGCGGCAAAAACCGGGGCGAAAGCTGTGTATAGAGCATCTTCCCTCCTGATTTAAAAACACACACTTCTCCTCTTTTCCTTCCATAGAAAGGTGCGGCAGAATATTTCCGTCTGACACTCCAAGCACCAGCTCTTTTTCCATAAGCTTTTCCGGAGTTTTCCCAAGATTCACAGAAAGTCTGTGTACATCCAGAGGATCCAAAATAACAGAATCCCCCATTCCTGTACAGCAGTCACAGCAGCCCTTACAATCCTGACAATCTGCCTTTACCATATCGTTTAATCCATATAATTTTCCATCAGAAATTTCTTCTAGCGAAACATTGCGTCGCATATTATTCCTTCCTTTCTGTCTAATCCAGTTTGATTCCTGCCAAAGCCTGGGCAAAGGCATTATTTACCGGTTCTTTTGCTTCTTTTTGCTGCTGGCGCATATATTTCTGCACATCGCGTTTATTTACGCCTGCACCTTCCTTTTCCCTCCTTGCCTGGAAAGCGGAAAGCTTCTCTTTATATCCGCAGACGCACACAAAGGTTTCTTCTTTTCCCTTTACATACATTTCCATACGCTTATGGCACTTGGGACAACGTGCATTTGTTGTTCTTGAAATCGTCTCTCTGTATCCGCACTCTCTGTCCTGACAGACAAGCATCTTGCTGTTTTTTCCGTTTACTGCAAGAAGACGTTTTCCACACTGCGGGCAGATTTTATTTGTGAGGTTGTCATGTCGGAAGGTTTTCTCCCCACCTTTTATTTCCTCTACGATTTCGCATGTATAAGCTTTAATTTCCCGTAAAAAATCCGCTTTTTTCATCTTTCCCTTCGAAATATCCGAAAGCTTTCTCTCCCAGTCTGCTGTAAGCTCCGGTTTCCTTAAATCTTCCGGCACAAGAGAAAGAAGCTGCTTTGCCTTGGAAGTAAGATAAATTTCCTGCCCCTTCTTTTCCATGAGAAAGCTGTTAAAGAGCTTTTCTATAATATCCGCTCTTGTAGCAACTGTTCCCAGTCCTCCTGTCTCTCCCAGAGTACGAACGTCCTCCGCCTTCCTGCTTTCCATATATTTTACAGGATTTTCCATTGCTCCCAGAAGAGTGGCCTCTGTAAATCTTGCCGGAGGCTTTGTCTTTCCTGTATGAATCAGAGCTTTTTCGATTTTTAAGCACTGTCCCTTTTTAAGCTCCGGAAGCTTCTGATCTTTTAAGCTTCCGTCTTTTTCTTCCTGCTCCTCAAAATCATTTTCATAAGCTGCTTTCCAGCCAGACTCCTTCACAATTTTTCCCTTTGCTGTAAACGTATTTCCGGCTGCCGTTCCCTCCATTGTAACTTCTTCATAAACGCATGGCGGATACAAAACACTTAAAAAGCGTCTCACTACCATATCGTAAATTTTCCGCTCCTCATTTGTCATATGGTCAAGCTGAACAAACTGCTCTGTTGGGATAATTGCATGATGGTCGTTTACTTTTTTATCATCTACAAAACTTCCGTTTACCTGCACCGGCTTATTTACAAGAGCTCCCGCCAGTTTTTTATAGGGTCCTGTTCCACAGGCACGAAGACGCTCCTTGATAGTAGGAACTACATCTTTTCCAATATATCTGGAATCTGTTCTCGGATAAGTAAGTACTTTATGATTTTCATAAAGCCGCTGCATAATATTTAGCGTCTCTTTTGCAGAAAAACCAAATTTCTGGTTTGCCTCTCTCTGAAGCGTGGTAAGGTCATAAAGTCCGGGACTATATGATTTCTTTGCCTTTGTCTCGACAGAAGTAATATGAAGTCCCTCTCCTGTCACATCTTCCAGTACTTTCTCCGCCTTCTCTTTCTTAAAAGTAGAAAAGCTTTTACTCTTTTCTTCTCTCCATGTCCACTGAACATTTTCAGCAGTCAACGTAACACTGTAATATTCTTTTGGCTTAAAATTACGGATTTCTTCCTCTCTTTTTTCTATAATGGCAAGTGTGGGAGTCTGCACACGCCCGCATGAAAGCTGAGCATTATATTTACAGGTAAGCGCTCTTGTTCCGTTCATGCCGACAAGCCAGTCCGCCTCTGCTCTCGCTTCTGCTGCCCTGTAAAGATTATCGTACGCCCTTCCGTCTTTAAGATTGGAAAATCCGTCTTTAATCGCCTTATCTGTCACAGAAGAAATCCACAGTCTCTTAATTGGTTTTCTGCATCCTGATTTTTCCAGAATCCATCTGGCAACCAGTTCTCCCTCCCTGCCTGCATCTGTAGCAATAATTACATCTTTTATGTCCTTACGGAAAAGCTGTGTTTTCACCGCATTATACTGCTTGCCTGTCTGCTTGATTACTACAAGCTTTGTTTTTTCCGGCATCATGGGAAGCGTCTGCATTTCCCATTTTATATATTTTTTATCGTACTCTTCCGGGTCTGCAAGTGTTACAAGATGTCCCAGCGCCCAGGTTACTACATAGTCCTTTCCTTCCAGGCTTCCGTTGCCTTTCTGCGTGCAGTGAAGAACTCTTGCTATATCCCTTCCCACAGAAGGTTTCTCTGCTATTACTAATGATTTCATATTCTGTCACCTCGTTTGTATGTTTTATTATGCTTTTTTATCTTCTTCTGAACCTTTCCTCAAAGCAAGCCACAGTGTTATAAAAAATGCCACATATACCAGCATTCCTATCACAGCCGATTCTCTGGCAAATTTTACTGACAGATTCCATTTTGCCTGTTCTGTTCCAACTTCCTGTACTGCCCCGCTGAAACGTTCCAGCGCCCATTTTATCTTAAAAAGATAATAATAAACTGCTGCCAGATATACGGCAAGGATACCTCCTCCTGTTGCTGCATATACATTTAAAGATTTATTCCATGAAGTGAATTTCTTCTTTGAAGCAAAAAAATATAAAAACAACATGGCTGCGCTTCCAAAAAGCAGAATGTCCAATTCCATAATTACGGCTGCATATATCATATTATCCTGATTTGCCGCTATTTTTTGTGCAGCTGCGTCAATTCCCAGTTTTACAAATGCTGCCGCCGTTCCGAACAACAGCGCTTTTAATAAGATTTTCCAGTTTCTTTCCCCTTTTTCATCCTGCATTTTTGCAGCAACGTAGAGAGACGCCATATAAAGCAGCCATAAAATAAAAGTGACAGCAAATATCCAGTCAAAAATCCCCCATATCATATACGGGACATTTACCAGTGCTTTGGAAAAAATCCCAAAAACAATAGTTGAGACTGCTACAATTACAATATCCATACTGCCTCCTCCCATCAATCGCTTTTTCTGTTATTCTGATTATACCATCTCCCTTCCATATCCGGCAACAAAAAGCAAAAAAGTCCTGTGAATAGCAGCGCTATTTCAACAGAACTTTTTACATATTGTGTGTTATATTTGTCTATGCCTTCCCTCCGATTTTATATCCTACACCCCTCACTGTTTCCACAAGATTTCCCGCTGTCCCCAATTTTTGTCTTAAAGTACGGATATGTACGTCTACTGTCCTGCTTTCCCCATCAAATTCATATCCCCATATCTGATTTAAAAGCTGTGTTCTGGAAAGCACTGTGCCGCTGTTTTTCAAAAGAAGACAGAGCATTTCATATTCCTTCAGCGTAAGACTTACCGGCTGTTTATCAACAAGAACTTCATGTCGTCCTGTAGATACAAAAAGATTTTCTATCTTATATTCTTTGGAACCGGTATCTTCAATTCTTCTTAAAAGAGCGCGGATTCTGGAAATCAGTTCCATCATGCGAAACGGTTTTGTAATATAATCGTCTGCGCCGCTGTCAAGACCAATTACGGTATCATACTCACTGCCTCTTGCTGTCAGCATAATCACAGGAAGCTTTCTTGTATCCGGACGTATTCTCAGCTTTTTTAATATGGAAATTCCATCTTCCTCAGGAAGCATAATATCCAGCAAAACAAGCTCCGGCTTTTCTTTTTCCATTGCCTTCCAGAAAAAAGAAGGTTTTTCAAAGCCCTTCGCCTCAAATCCCTGACTCTTCAACGTATAAACTACAAGCTCCCGTATACTTTCATCATCTTCTACCAGATAAATCATCTTCAGTCCTCCCATGCTTCGCGGCGCGAAGCCGTTTTATTAGCCACAGTATAAAACAGCTACATTAAATTCAAAGGAAAGGTTCTGTAAAATTTCTGTAAAATTCACTCTTACATCATGACTTCACACTTTTTTCATGATTATTTACAAAAAATTATTTGTAAAAAGGAATCAGGAATGATATGATAAATCAATAACAAAGTGAATACCTTTTAAAGCATTTTGCCTGCCGCTTTAATAAAGGAGGAAATATCTTGGCTGAATTTTTCAAAAAATATAAACACGGACTAATCATTCTTGTTTACTGTCTTGTCTACTTAATGTGCTTCTCCTATCTGGAGAACAGAACCGTACCTGCATATAATGTAGTCCATACTGTATTTGATGATATGATTCCTTTCTGCGAATTTTTCATCGTCCCATACCTGTTATGGTTTCCTTATATGATATTTGCAGTAGTCTACTTCATCTTTTTCAATAAAAACAAGCATGAATACTACCAGCTCATTTTTAACCTGATGATGGGAATGACAATTTTTCTGATTGTGTCTTATCTGTATCCCAATATTCAGCATCTTCGTCCGACTGAATTCCCAAGGGACAATGTTTTTGCAGATGCTGTCAGAATGCTTTATGCTACAGATACTCCAACGAATATTCTTCCCAGCATTCATGTATTTAATTCACTTGCCATTCATATGTCTCTGACAAACTGTCAGGCGCTCAGAGAACACCGCGGCATTCGATATGGTTCTCTTATACTTACCGTATTGATCATCATGTCCACTATGTTCCTGAAGCAGCATTCTGTGATTGACGTATGTATGGGCGCCACCCTTGCGCTTTTCGGATACATAGTTTTTTATCCGGAAAAAAACACTGAGAAATCCATTCACACCTTCTTTGCACAAGCAAAAGCAGACAGAGAGCAAAAATATTGATTAAGAACGACAAAATACCGGGATTCCCAAACAGGATTCCCGGTATTTTTATCTTCTTAATTAAATCCATAAAACTTCTGACTAATCTTATAAGCTGCCACAGACATTTTCCGTCCACCCTTTCCCGGAAGGTTCATGACACTTCCAAAAAGGCTGTGTCTTAACTTTCTGTAAAGCACACGGTTCTCTGATTTAATATATTCCAACAGCTCTTTTTTCTTCTGTAAAGCCTCTTCTGTCTCTGCTCTTATGAGCATGATAGACGAAACTGTAGTGATAATATCAAGATAGCTGAACATGTATGCACGAAGGCGTTTATTTGTAAAATTCCCTCTGTTATACACATCTACCATTATCTTATTTACGCGAATCTGCTGGTCAATCCTTTTAATCATCACTTTTTCATTTACAGACTGATCATCTCTTCCTATAAAATATCTGTAAAAGTTCACATCAAGATAATACATATTTTTTACATAGGGGAGAGGCTCATATGCAAAAAGGTTATCCACATAAAAAGTATGTTTTGGAAGCTCAAGACCGCACTGCTGCAAAAGCTGCGTTCTGTAGATCATAGAATGCATGAGAAGATATTTTCCCTTCTTCATATGCCCGATGTCGCTCCATCCAAAAACCTCTCCCTGAGGAAAGCAATGGCGATACTGCATCACTTTTTTTCTTGTTGCTCCCTGTTTTTCGTAAACGAAATTGCTAATAAAAAGATCCACTGTCTTTGGTCCCCGAAGCAGCTCCTCCAGTGTTCTTAAAATTTTCTCATACGCCTCTTTATTTACCCAGTCATCACTGTCCACAACTTTAAAATAAAGTCCCTGGGCGTTTCGGATTCCTGCATTTACCGCCTCCCCATGTCCTCCATTTTCCTGATGAATCGCACGGACAATTGTGGGATATTTTTCTGCATAGGCATCTGCAATCTCTGCTGTTCTGTCAGTAGAACCGTCATCTACAATAAGAATTTCTACTTCTTCTCCTCCCACAAGAAGAGAATCCACACATTTTTCCATGTATGCCTCTGAATTATAGCATGGAATTGCCACGCTCAAAAGTTTCATGCTTTATCCTCCTTCATGTATTTTACATACGCTCCAAATGCCGATGGAACGGCATATTTTTTATCCTTCTGCTTTTTTCCTACAAAAAGAAGCCCGTCTTTTTCCCTGTTTTCAAAAGAAGACACCCGCACACGATACGCCTTCATTCTCCATTCAATATGGGAAAAAATATGTTTTGCAGCCGGAAGGGACTCAATATAAAGAGGTTCCAGCCCCATGTTTTTCACATAGGAAACCGCCTCCTCCTGTTCCATATAGCCCAGCGTATTCGGAAGCTCATAAAGACCTGCAAGAAGCCCTTTATCCGGTCTTTTTAAAATCGCGGTAGCCGCACCATCCTGAATTACAAAAACAGTGCGCTCTTCTACCACTCTCGGTTTTTTGGGGGCTTTCACAGGAATTTCCTCCACCGTATGATTTCTGCAAGCCAGACATTTGCCGGAAACAGGGCATACCAAACATTTTGCCTGCCCGTTGGGTATACAGATCACTGCTCCCAGCTCCATCAAAGCCTGATTAAAATCACCTGGTCTGTCTTTCGGCATAATTTCTTCCAGAAGTTTCTCTGTTTTTCTTTTTACAGCCGCCTTTCCTATATCTTCCCTGCTCTCTGTAATTCTTGATATCACACGAAGTACATTTCCATCTACAGCAGGAACCGGAATTCCATAGGCAATCGAAGCAATCGCCCCAGCTGTATAGCTTCCTATTCCCTTTAACGAGAGAAGAGCCTCAAAATCTTCAGGAAGCTTTCCATTATATTCTTTTTCTACTGTTTTTGCCGCTTCCTGCATATTGCGTACCCTGCTGTAATATCCAAGCCCTTCCCACAGCTTCATAAGCTTCTCCTCCGGGCAAACTGCAAGAGAGGAAATATCAGGAAGCTCACTTATAAATCTCTCAAAATATGGTTTTACTGCCTCCACTCTTGTCTGCTGCAGCATGATTTCAGATACCCAGGTATAATAGGCGTTGTGTCTGTCCCTCCAGGGCAGGGTTCTCTTATTTTCATCATACCAGCTTAAAAGCGGGGTTACAATTTCTTTTAACATACCTCTGTCCTCGTCAAATCTACAGGAACTTCCTCCTGTATTTCTATGGTGTCTTCTGTTACGAGGCAGTCTCTTGCAAGAATTTTTACGCCTGCTTTTTCTGCCTTTATAAGCGCCTCGCCAAACTCTGGCTGAGTATCCCAATTAGGCATAAATTTTTTTACCCCTTTCATCTGGATCACCAGAAGAAGGTATGCCTCATACCCTTCCTCTATACAGTGTATCAGCTCCTCCACATGCTTGATACCACGCACAGTTGGCGCATCCGGAAAGCGCACAATATTATCCTCCTCAAGAGTCACTCCCTTTATCTCCACAAAAGCGCGGCGAACAGGAGATTCTACATATAAGTCAAACCTGGAATTTCCATATTTTTTCTCTGGACGAACTGTCACTTTTTCCGGAAACAAACCTCCTTTTTTTATCCACTCTTCTGCTGCCTTATTGGGAATCTGAGAATCCATATTAATGAGTCTTCCCTGTTTGTTTACACAGATTAAATCGTATTTTGTCTTCCTGTTCGGGTTTCCGCACTTTTCCAGAATTACTTCTGTCCCGGGAATCAGAAGCTCTTTACATCTTCCTGTGTTTTTTACATGTACAGTTTCCCTCTTCCCCTGAATCTCTACCTCTGCGATAAAACGATTGGGTCTTTTGAGGAAAACTGCCTTTTCTGTTTCTTTATATTTCATATTTTTTACCTCGTGCCTTCTATCATAACACAAAACCCGAAAAAAGACAGTTGCTTTTTTATCTTTTCTCCCTTAAAATAACTTTTGATACAGAATCATCTGAGAAGTCAGCGTTAGTTTTCTGACCTCAAATAAAAGCAGATAAAATCAGAAAGGATTTTTATGGACAGTATCATTTTTGATGTAGATGGAACTTTATGGGATTCTACGGAAATTGTAGCAGATGCCTGGACCCGTTATTTAAAAGAAGAGCGCCATATAAATATGGATATTACAGCTGCAAAGCTCAAATCACTTTTTGGTCAGCTCCTTCCTCAGATTGCAGCTCAGCTTTTCCCGGAATTTTCAGAAGAGAAACAGCTCTCTATTATCGATGGCTGCTGCGAAGCAGAACACCGCGCCCTGGAAAAAGAAAAAGCGCCCATCTATCCGGGACTGGAAGAAACGCTTTCCGCTCTTTCAAAAAAATATCCTCTTTTTATTGTAAGCAACTGTCAGGCAGGATATATTGAAGTATTTTTAAAAGCAACCAATTTGGGGCATTATTTTTCCGGTCATCTCTGTCCCGGCGACACAGGCATGGAAAAAGGAGACAATATTCTGAAAATCATGCAGGACTATAAGCTTTCTTCCCCTGTTTATGTAGGCGATACTGCTGGCGATTATAATGCCTGCAGGCAGGCGGACATTCCTTTTGTCTTTGCGTCTTATGGATTTGGTCATGTAGAAAATCCTGATTATACCATTTCAGAATTAAAAAATCTGATTTCTCTTTTTAGCTGATATGCAAACGGAGAGCCTTCATTTGAAAGCTCTCCGTTTTTATTTCTATTTTTTTATTCTGCACTTTGTTCTGATGTACCAGAAAAGAGTTCCAAAAATCACAAGAAGCACAACAATATATGCCACTTTAGCGGGAAGCCCTTCTGTGTAAGCATCAATTCCTGTTGCAAGTCCTACCAGAATCAGTGCGATTCCCGAGGACTTCTCCATCTTTTTCTGGTCGTACTTTACTTTTCGTACTGCTGAATTTCCACCCTTCATAAAAATTCCGCCGTTTCCTGTAAGAAGCAAAATTCCAATGACAACAGCGCCAAAAGTTAAAATCAAATCAAATGTTCTGTCCATTTTTTTCTCCTGTATCGTTTCTTTAGTAGAAGCAGACAATCGGCACATCGTAATTAATCATGCTGTATAATGCAGCCGCATTGTCGTACGGCATGTTGATACAACCATGAGAGCCGTTTGTCAGATAATCGTCTCCGCCGAAATTGGAGCGCCAGTTTGCATCGTGGAAACCAATACCTCCGTCAAATGGCATCCAGAATGTTACCGGTGTCTCATACTCGTATTTTCCATCCGGAAGCTTCGGTCCCCGTAATACAGAAGGACTGCTCTTGGAGTAAAGCCTGAAAATTCCCTCGTGTGTCTGTCTGTCCGCATAAGACATATTTCCGGAAACAAAATCAGATTCCAGAATAATCGCCCCATCTTGATAATAGTAAAGATGCTGATTGCTTAAATCTACCTCTATATACGTACTTCCAATATCATTGTACCCGTACGTATTCGCTCTCATAGAATATACAGGCTCTCGTGTTGTCTGCGTTCCGGAACGAATTTCTTCCATAAGCTGTGCAGCCTCTTCTGCCTGATTAATCTGCCAACCATAGGCGGAACCATATACATAAACAGTTCTTCCGCTCGTCGTATTAAAAGCACGGCTTGTTCCCACGGTATCATGCTCTGCTGCAAGTTGTGCCACAAACTCATTTACATGATTCTGAAAAGAGGCATCGTCTTGTACAAGCTTTCCTTTCTCATCAAACTGAAGCCACGTTTTAATAGTCGTTCCGTCAAGAGTTACTGTCTGCTCTCCAAAGGTATACGTAATGCTTGCCTTTGCAAAGTTATTATAAGCATCTCTCGTTGCAAGAAGCTCCGGACTGTCGCTTTTTACAGAAGCAGAGGCATATACATCTGCAGTCGCATTGAAATCTACACTCTGCATACTTCCCGCCACCGCATCACTCAAAGTCTGATATGCTTTTTTCAGGACAAGCTTGCTTCCCTGTGTCTCCGGCACGATTTCAAAAACCGACTGGGAATCATTAAATGTAACATAGGCATTCTCGGGAGCTACCTGATTTTCTTCCTTTGCACAGCTTAAATTTCTAAGCTCCGTCTCAAGAAGAGTATGGTCAAAAGTTGTCTGTATATCTGTTGTATAGCTGACAGGTTCTGTATATCCTTTTACCCACTCATACGGTTTCTGGGTTTTTAAGAGCTTCAGAACCTCTCCGTCCGACGTATACTTATAATCAATATTTGCTCCCTGAATTATCTGCGGTTCCAGATTTCTTGCACTGACAGAAATCGAATATGTTTCTACCTGTTCTGCAATCGCCTGCTCTGCCTCATAAGCAGTTTTCCCGGAACAGTCCACTCCGTTAATTGTAGTTCCTTCAAAAAAACGGTCTGAATAGTAATAAGAAATTCCAGCATACACGCAGCCGGCAGTTACTGCCAGCATAGCCACCGCAATTCCTGTGATTTTCAATCCTTTATACTTTTTCCTCTCAGGAAGGACTGTATTTTCCAACTCCTCATCACCAATGGGGACATAAGTAATCTTTCGGGGACGAGCTGATTTTCTATTCTGTTGCTGATTCATGTTTTCGTTGCTCATTTATTCTCTCCTCGACATTAAGTAACAAAAAATTTCAATAACGTTTATATTATAACATAATTCTTCCATTTTGTATCTCATATTGCGTTTTTTATAAAAGATTAATATTTTCTTTACTATTATGTACAGTTTCCCTGCTAATATTGCCTGGAAAGAAATTTTTTAAAAAGGCGCGGAAATCTTCCCGCGCCTTCAAAAATCTTATTTTTTCTTTATTTATTTTTCCACAAGAAGAGAAGTTCCTGTCATTTCTTCCGGTTTCTCTTTTCCCATCAGCTCAATAAGAGTCGGGATAATATCTGCAAGGCAGCCGTTCTCACGAAGTGTGTATTTCGGATCTGCGTTTACAAGAATAAACGGAACAGGATTTGTTGTATGAGCTGTAAACGGTTCTCCTGTAGAATAATCAAGAAGCTGTTCTGCATTTCCGTGGTCTGCACAGATAAACATCTGTCCGTTCACTTCTTTGATTGCTTCCACTGCTCTTCCCACACACTCATCAACAGCTTCCACAGCTTTGATTGCAGCGTTTTCCACACCTGTATGACCAACCATATCCGGGTTTGCAAAGTTAATGATAATCACATCATACTTATCAGATTTAATTGCCTCCCCCAGTTTATCACATACAGCAGGTGCACTCATCTCCGGCTGAAGATCATATGTTGCAACCTTTGGAGATTTTACAAGGATTCTGTCCTCGCCTTTATTTGGCTCTTCCACACCGCCGTTAAAGAAGAAAGTAACATGCGCATATTTCTCTGTCTCTGCAATACGGGCCTGAGTCATATTATTTGCAGCAAGCCACTCGCCAAATGTATTGTGGAGCTGTACTTTATGGAATGCAACAAGCTTGTTGCCAATTGTGTCATCGTAATCTGTAAAGCATACGAAAGTAGTGTCCAGACGTTTTTCTCTTTCAAATCCCTGGAATGCGTCATCGCAGAATGCTCTTGTAATCTCACGTGCTCTGTCAGGACGGAAGTTGAAAAATACAACAGAATCCTTATCAGATACAACAGCAACCGGACGTCCTTCTTTTTCCATTACAGTAGGAAGCACGAACTCATCTGTCTTTCCATCGTCATAGGAAGCCTGTACGGCTGCTGCCGCGTCTGTTCCCTTTACGCCTTCTCCCTTTGTAAGCGCATTGTATGCAAGCTCTACACGGTCCCAGCGGTTATCACGGTCCATTGCATAGTAACGTCCGGAAATCACACCGATTTCTCCAACCCCAATTTCCTTCATTTTTGCTTCCAGCTCTTCAATATAGCTCTTTCCTGATGCCGGAGGTGTGTCACGTCCGTCAAGGAAGCAATGTACGTAAACTTTCTCCAGACCTTCTCTTTTTGCCATCTCAAGAAGTCCATAAAGATGTGTATTGTGGCTGTGAACGCCTCCGTCTGAGAGAAGTCCCATAAAGTGAATTGCAGAATTATTTTCTTTTGCATTTTTCATTGCAGTCAGAAGCGCTTCGTTTTTGAAGAAGTCTCCGTCCTCAATCTCTTTTGTAATTCTTGTAAGCTCCTGATATACAATACGGCCAGCGCCCATATTCAGATGACCTACCTCAGAGTTACCCATCTGACCGTCCGGAAGTCCTACAGAAAGTCCGCTTGCATATCCTTTTACAAAAGGACACTCTGCCATCAGCTTGTCCATAACAGGAGTTTTGGCTTCATATACAGCGTTTGCTTCCTGTTTTTCGTTGAGTCCGTATCCATCAAGAATCATTAAAACGGTTGGTTTTTTGCTCATAATGTTCTCCTTTATATATATTATTGTTTTTTTAATACATTCTTACTCGTCTATACTACCAAAAATCGAGGATTTTTGCAACACTCCACAGCTTCGGGAACAGGAATAATCTTTCTTATTTTTCTTTTCTGTACTCTTCCAGCTTTCTCTGAAGATACAAAATATAATGAATGCACCCGCACACAAATGAAGACAGAAGAAGAGAAAAAGCTCCCGCCGCCACCATATATCTTTTTGCACTGTCCGGCTCTTCCGGCGCCCCCGCTACTGTACAGTAAAAAACAGTCCCTGCGAATAAAAAAACACCCCCTGCGGAGATCACCGCTTTTATTATTCTTTTCATCATACACCTCCATCCATGTCTATATAAAGACACTATTATAATCTTTATTTTACTCGGATAATGGTTTTATATCAAGAAAAAATGGGCAGGATATACGTATGATAAAATATGACCGCTTATGGAAAACAATGAAGGAACGCGGTATTTCACAGTATGATTTATATGAACATTATCACATTACAAAATCTCTTCTGGACCGCTTCCGCAAAAATCTCAATACAGAAGTTTACACACTTGACCGTATCTGCACCATTCTCGACTGTAATATTGAGGATATTGTAGAGCATGTTCCTGATGAAAAACAGGAAGAACAGGAGAATAACAGGGAACAGGAAAATTCCTGATTCCACTCTTTTAAAACTTCTGAAAATCCTTTATAATAAGAACGGATACAAAATTTAACTTTTAGATACGGAGATTAAATTTATGAACGTTTTTGATATTCTCGGACCGGTAATGATCGGTCCTTCCAGTTCTCATACCGCAGGTGCAGCCCGAATTGGACTCATCACTCGAACTCTTCTCGGAAAGCCACCTGTCCGTGCTTCTATTCTTCTTCACGGCTCCTTTGCAAAAACATATAAAGGTCACGGCACAGACAAAGCCATTGTTGCCGGAATCCTCGGAATGCAGGCTCACGATGAGCGTATCCGCTTTTCCCTTGAGGAAGCAGAAAAAGAAGGGCTCCTTGTAGAAATTTACACAGCAGACCTTGACGATGCCCACCCCAATACAGCAGAGATCACTCTTACTTCCGAAGACGGAACTACCGTATCTCTTCGCGGAAGCAGCATTGGCGGCGGAAATATTATGGTGACAAAAGTAAACGGAATGGACGTTTCCCTTACCGGTCAGCACACTACCTTAATCGTCCTTCACAAAGATACTCCCGGAACGATTGCTGCTGTCACAGAGCTCATGGCAGACTGCGGCGTAAATATCTGTAATTTCCGCCTTTCCAGACAGACAAAAGGCGGACAGGCTGTTATGACGATCGAAATCGACGGCTGCTCTGATTCTTCTTTAAATGACAAAATCAGCCACCTTCCAAATATTTACTCAAGCACTATGCTTTTGCCCATCTAACAGGAGGTTTCTATGGATTTAAATTATTATTCAATACATGAACTTTTAGAAAGTGCAAAAAAAGAAGGCCTTTCTCTTTCTTCTCTTGTTCTCACACAACAGGCAGAACAGCTCGAACTTACAGAAGAAGAAGTATACAATAAAATGCGTGAAAATTATCTTGTCATGCACGCTTCTATCGAACCTGGCTGCGATCCGGATCTTCGCAGTACGAGCGGACTCACAGGCGGAGACGCCTATAAAATGAAATGTGCTGTAGAAGAGAAAAAAAATCTTACAGGCTCTCTTCTGGGAAGCGCTCTCTACCGAGCCCTTGCCGTTTCTGAACTGAATGCTTCTATGGGACGGATTGTTGCAGCTCCCACAGCCGGAAGCTGCGGAATTGTTCCTGCTGCCATTTTAACAATGGAAGAAGCGTACCATCTCTCGGAAAAAGAATGCGTTATGTCGCTTTTTACAGCCTCCGCTGTTGGAATGGTGATTGCAAATAATGCTTCACTAGCAGGAGCAGAAGGCGGCTGTCAGGCAGAATGCGGTTCTGCCGCAGCAATGGCTGCTGCCGCTGTTGTGGAACTTGCAGGCGGAACTCCGGATATGATTGATTCTGCTGTTGCTATTACTCTTAAAAATATTCTCGGACTTGTATGCGACCCAGTTGCAGGACTTGTGGAAATTCCCTGCATCAAACGAAATGCCTCCGGCGTTGCTGGTGCTTTCGTAGGCGCTGAACTGGCCCTTGCCGGAATTAAAAGTGCCATTCCTGCAGATGAAGTTATTATTACCATGAAAAAAGTAGGAAACGCCATGCCAGCCACACTTCGCGAAACTGCTGAAGGTGGACTTGCCGCGACTCCAACCGGAAGAAAGCTTTTTGAGCAGGTTTTCGGAAAACCATGCAGACATAAATGCTGAGAACTCTATAAATTTCCTGATAAATAAAAAATCCTGTGCCGGACCTTTCTCCATGCACAGGATTTTTTTATTCTGTATAAATTTTACCCTTTTTCATATACATATCTTAAAAGAAAATATCGAGGCTTTTATGAAATATCTGTTTCACCGTCTTGCCCGCTCCCGAAACCTTCTTATCCTAGCAGCTGCCTACATAATCGGAGCCGGTACAGGAAATCTTTACAGCTTTCTCCGCTCCGAACAGAACATCGTGGAAACATCGGCTTCCTCAACAAGCTGGGGACTGAGTTTTCAGGAAGAAGGAAAACGTCCTGTCGGAAATGCCTCCGTGGAAGAACTTGCTCAATACGATGCTTATTTTGCGGAAGATACAGAAGAAAAAGTTCTCTATCTCACCTTTGACTGCGGCTATGAAAATGGAAATATGCCCGTAATCCTGGATGCGCTCAAAAAACATCACGTTCCCGCCACCTTTTTCGTAGTGGGAAATTTTATTAAGGACAATCCTGCGCTTATAAAGCGCATGGTTCAGGAAGGACACATTGTGGGAAATCACACTTTCACCCACCCGGATATGTCTTCCATCTCTTCTATGGAAGCGTTTCAGAAGGAGCTTTCCAGTGTGGAAAAGCTATATGAATCTTTAATCCAAGCTCCCATGACAAAATTTTACCGTCCTCCCCGAGGCATATACAGTACGGAAAATCTTTCTATGGCAAAGGAGCTTGGATATAAAACCTTCTTCTGGAGCCTTGCCTATGTAGATTGGTATGAAGACAAACAACCCACAAAGGAAGAGGCTTTTGCTAAGCTCTTAACACGTATTCACCCCGGAGCTGTCGTTCTTCTTCACAGCACCTCAAAAACAAATGGTGAGATTCTGGACGAACTGCTCACAAAATGGGAAGAAATGGGCTATACCTTCCATTCTCTGACAGAGCTTATTAAAAATTAAGCTTTAAAGGTTCTTCCTCGTCTTCATCCAGCCAGGAAACCGTCTCCCATATTCTCTGTCCGTTATTGGACTGGGGAGCTCCCGGCGTACTTCTTCCGTTTTCCACATAGGATTTCAGAACATTACGAAGTTCCCCTGCAAGTTCTTTATGTTCCTCGATTACATTTTTCCGCTCCCCAATATCATCGGAGAGGTCGTAAAGCTGAAATCTAGGAAGGGTTTCATCTTTTGTTCCGGAGACAGGTTCTGACCAGCCTCCGGACCCCTGGCACATTTCCAGCTTGAAATTTCCTCTTCTTATAGATAAAGATCCGTCGATACTCTGATGTACAATATCTTTTCGAACCTCATCTCCTTCCGGCTCCTTCCAGAGAGGAAGATTACTCACACTGTCCTCTCCGCAGTTGTCCGGAAGAGAAACTCCGAGAATTTCAGCCATTGTCGCCATAAAGTCAGACAGACATACTATCTTTTCACATACCTTCCCGCCCTTTAATTCTTCAGGCCACTGAACAATGAGAGGGATTCTGTGTCCACCTTCATAAATATCGGATTTTGTTCCCCTGAAAACATAGCTTGGATTATGTCCTTTTTCTTTTAGTTCCTTATAGTCTGCCATTGGGGAACAGCCGTTATCTGATGTATAAATCACAATGGTATTGTCGTAAAGACCTGTCTCTTTCAGCTTTTCTGTTACTCTTCCCACTACATCATCACAGTGAAGAACAAAATCTCCATATTCGTTTGTTCCTGATTTTCCCTGAAATTCTTTTGACGGAAGAATCGGAGTATGCGGTGCGGGCATTGGGAAATAGATAAAGAATGGGGTTTCTCCGTCCTTATTGTTTTCGATTTCCTGCGTCACCTTTTCCGTCAGCTCGTCCAGAACATTTTCGTGATGGAAATGTGGGCCTGTCGGTCCTTTTCTCCAGAATTTTTTTCCCTTACTCTCTGTTTCGTGATCCGGTACTTCTGTAAAATGGTCGTTTTCTATGTAAACATATGGCGGCATATCGAGAGAACCGCTGATTCCGTAATAGTAATCGAAACCGTTGCTTACAGGTGAGCGTGCAATACGCCCTTTGTAATCTACACCGCTGCAGGCATCAAAATCCGGAACTTCCTGAAATTCCTGTGTTTTGGAAAAACTCATTCCAAGATGCCATTTTCCGATCATCACTGTACGATATCCATTCTCCTTAAAAAGATTTGCCACTGTTTTCCTGCCTTCCTCTATTATAGGCTCTGAATATCCTCCTACAACTGAAGATTTCAGTCTGGAACGCCAGTTATATCTTCCTGTAAGAATACTGTATCTGGACGGCGTACATACTGCGGAAGAAGAATGTGCATCTGTAAACTTCACCCCATTTTTACATAAAGCATCAAGGTGAGGCGTCTCAAAAGGACATGTTTCATTAAATGCACGAATATCTCCATATCCCATATCATCTGCAAGAATGTAGATTACATTTGGTTTTTTAGTCATGATTCATTCCCCTGTTCCATTCCGTAATTATTCTCTGCACTCCAGCCGTTTTCCCCCTCCACAGAAGCGATTACTTCTCCAAAGGATTTATTTAAAGTCTCTGCCATTTCCTCTGCTGTGATGGCATCAGATAAAAATTCCTGTCCTGTGCGATGGAAATAATTTCTCCACTGCTCATTTACACCTGTATACCAAGGCATACGGAGAGGCTCTTCTGTAATGGTAAAACCTGCAAGACGTTCCGGAAGCTCTACAGTCGTAGCAAGAGGAATTCTGTTAATCTCCTCTGCAAGTCTTGCCTGAATTTCCGGTGAAGACATATACTGCACAAAGTCAAGAGCTGCCGCATATTTTTCCTCATCTTCTTCCAACGCTTTGTTCATTCCGAAAATAATATCCGGCTGTCCCCCGAGGATTACAGATTTTCCAAGTGCATTTTCATTTGTTTCCTCTGTAATTACAGGAACCGGCATTACGCCGTATTCAAAGCTGTCTCCTACAATAGACTGAATCTTTTCAAGAGAAGTGCTCATCGCCTGCACCATTGCAACTTCTCCCCTTGCAAACATTTCAATAGCGTTTTTCTGGTCAAGTCCATTGTAATCAGAAGTCCAGTACTGGGAAAATTCTTTCATAAGCTCAAAACTTTCAATAAGTTTTTCATCTTTGAAATCGATTTTTCCTTCATCGTATCCCTTGCACATTTCCGCCAGCTCTACATAACCGTTTCCGGAAGCGTCAAGAGCTTCTATCATTTCATGGTCAATCTGGTTGCAGATAGAATTATTAAACCACAACCAGGACAAATCTGCAATCGTTGCATTCGGAAATGCGAAAGGAATATTTCCCGCTTCTTTTAATTTACTGCAGGTATCCATAAATTCTTCCCATGTTTCCGGAATCTCTGCTCCCGCTGCCTCCAACATATCTTTATTATAGAAAACACGCACAACGCTTGTAGCAGTGGGATATCCCGGCACATCTTCTTCTGTAATATACATCTGTTCTGCAATATACTCTGGTAATGTGTCTTTCCAGGGCTGTCCTTTATCATAAGAACTTTCTTTCTCATACAGACTCTTGAAATTTGTAAGATATCCCGCCTTGTAATCTTGCGTCATATCATAAATAATACCTGTATATACGTCCGGTCCCTGTCCTGCTGAAAACTGTGTCATAAGCCAGGTTCTGTAATCTGCAGACGGAAGAGACTCAAACTGGATTTCCGTTCCTGTTTTTTCTGTATACTCGGTAAGGATCTCGTTCATTACCTTATTCGCCTTTTCGTCTGTATCAAGATCCTGAGCAAATACAATCTTTGCCTTATCCTCCGCTTTTACCTCCTCTCCCGGAAGGATTCCTCCCAGAAGTCCCGCACAGACTGCTGCACACATTACTGTAAGATTTCTTTTTTTCATTTTCTGTTTCCTCCTTTTATTTATTTTATAAATTTTTTTATTATCCTTTTACTGCTCCCTGTGTAAGACCAGCCACAAATGAGCGGCTTGCACAACAGAACAAAATAATCAGCGGCAGCGATGCCGTTACATATCCTGCAAATACAACTCCGTTTCCCTCTACAGCGCTTCGAATCAATTTTGTCAGCGCAACTGCAATCTGCTGTGTATTTTCCCCTGTTGTGGATACAAGCGGCCACAGATAATTATTCCATGCAGCCAGCCCTGTCATGATCACAACTGTAGAAAGTGTAGGTTTTGAAAGTGGTACCACGATTTTTGTAAGAATCTGTATCTCTCCCGCTCCTTCCATATCTGCCGCTTCAAAAAGGCTTTTGGAAAGTCCTTCCATAGAAGTCTTTAGCAGAAATGTAGCTGTTGCAGAGCTCGCTGCTGCCGGAGGCAAAATTAAGCCCCAGAAAGTATTATACATATGTAGATTGGTAATCTGTATAAACTGCGGAATCAAAAGTACAAATCCCGGAATCATTAAAAGCGCCATAATTGCCAGATATAAAAATGTAGAACCTACAAACTTAAATCTCACAAAAGCGTATGCTGCCAGCGTTCCCGCTATCAGCACAATTCCAATAACGCACACCGTTACAAAAAATGTATTCAGCATGGGTTTGAACACCTGCGCCCCTGCCTTTACATAATTTGTAACATGCCATGCTGCCGGAAGAGAAAACGGTGTCTTTACAATCTCCTCGCTCCACTTAAATGAATTGGAAAGAAGAAGGAAAAATGGAATCAATACAAGAAGTACGATCAATCCAAGAAATATTCTTCCCAGAACAGATGCTGCTTTTTTCATTTTTCTCCCCCTTTCTAATCCATCGTTTCCGTATTTTTAAGAAACTTATTATTTACCAGTGTCAAAAGCATAATCAATACAAACAATATAGTCCCCAGTGCAGAACAATATCCCATTCTCCTGTAGGAAAATCCCTGTTCATACATATAAACTGCCGGAACCATAGTAGAGGTTCCCGGTCCTCCTTTTGTAAGGATATAAACCGTATCAAAAACCTGAAGAGAATTGATGATAGCAAGTGTTACCATAAGCTTGATCTGACTTGCAATCATAGGAAGATCGATCATCCGTATTCTCTGAAAAAGTGTGACCCCATCCAAATCCGCCGCTTCAAATAAATCAGTAGGAATCGACTGCAAAGCGCCAAAATATAAAAGAAATGGCATACCACCAAGAGATACCATCCCAAGCCACGGAAATCCTACTGCCAGAACAGATCCAAGAGCCGTCTGAGAATTACCAAGCCAGGGCTTTGCAAGACCGGACAGTCCTATGTCTTTTAAAAAGGTATTGATCACACCTGTATCTCCGTTTAACAGCCATTGCCACAGAAGAATGACTACCACAGTAGGAACTACCATCGTAAAAGTAATTGCAGTCCTGGTAAAATACTGCATTTTCTTTGAGCGCACTGCGTATAGAAGCTCTGCCGTCAATAACGGAATGGTAAGAACAATAAGTACCTGCACCACCATAACAAAAAATGCCCGGACAATGCTTTCCAGAAACATTTTGTCGTGAAATGCTTCCACAAAATTTTCAAGTCCTATAAACTCATTCAAATTTGCTCCGTTCCAGTTAAAAAATGACTTTGTAATTGCCATTCCAAACGGTATGTACTTAAATATAATAAGAAGAGCAAAAATAGGAATGAGAAAAAGATAGGGCTTAAATGTCCGAAATCTGATTTTCTTTTTCATTTGATTTCACTCCTGTCGTTGTTGTTAAGCCCATTATACCTTTCATTCATTCTAAAATCTGTAGACGTTTTTTCTTATTTAGGTGTACTATTTTTCGTTTTTTATTTATTTATGCCAAATATACAAAAAAAGAAGATGTTTTTTCATTGTTTTTTTCTTCCAATTTTTACATCTTCTTTTCTATTTTTGTTATTTTTTATATTTTATCTTCCCATATCCTGTATCTCTGCGTCACAATTACGACAGTGCCGCCGCCAGGTCTTTTCTCTGTACGAATGCCATATTCATCTCCATCCAGCAGACGGATTCTGTCATTCACATTTACAAGAGCAATTCCAAACCCCTTATTTTTCGGAGTACGAATACTTTTCACTTCTTTTCTGAACACACGGTTCATCTCTTCTCTTATTTTTTCTGTAATCCCCACTCCATCATCTTCCACATGTATTTCCAGAACCTCTTTTTTTCGAAAAGCCCGAATGCATAGAATGCCCCTCTGTTCCTTCTTCTTCAAAATTCCGTGAATACAGGCATTTTCTACAAGCGGCTGAAGAAGAAGCTTAACTACCTGTGCATTTTCCGTATCTCTTTCAATCTCTGTTTTCAGTTCAATACAGTCCTCATACCGAACGTTCATGATATCCACATATGCCTTCATGTGCTTTAATTCCTGCGAAAGAGGCACGTACATATTTTTATTGTTTACGCTGTACCGCATCATTTCCGAAAGATTCCTTGTGAGAATTTCAATAGGCTCAATTTCCTCAATCTGTGCAATGCAGTAAATATTATCCAGAGTATTATGAAGGAAATGGGGATTAATCTGCGACTGAAGTACACGGATCTGTGCTTCTCGCTCTCTCACCTCACTGATATACTGTCTTGCGCTTAAATCTTCAATCTCCTTCTTCATTCCATTTAGAATGCCTCTGATTTCTCCAACCTCATCTCCTTCCCCCTCATCTATATGTTCCCCCTTTGCCATCTCACTTGCCATTCTCCTTAAAAGCTCAACGGGAAACAACATTTTTCTGGAAAGAAATACAGCTGCTCCAATTCCTGCCGCTCCACATGCTGCAATAAAAATTTCCACATACATGGCAAGCTGATTTATATCCTGAAATAAGGTATCCTCTTTATCTGCCACAGTAAGAATCCACTCATAATTATTGAGACGCATATTGGTAAGAAGCGTA
>UQJE01000033.1 GCA_900541345.1 uncultured Blautia sp. | reverse complement strand
TTTCAGGCGCATGAAGTTCTGAAAAAAACAGAGCTGCACTCTTTCGAGGAACAGCTCCATTTTATTATTGATTATATATTGGATGTTTTATCTAAAAATCGCTCGCTCCTTCTTTTCATCGCCAAAAATCTGGCATGGGGCGTATTTAAGGGAGCTTTTGAAGAAAAAATGCCAGATGAAGATTATCACTTTTACGATTCTTATCTGCAGCTTCTTTCTAAAAGCAGCGTGAACTACCAAAATCCTGAGCTTATGCTTTTTACCATTATCGAACTGGTAGGTGCAACCTGCTACAGCTGCATTCTTTATCAGCAGCCGGTTTCCTTGGAAGAATATAAGCCATATCTTCACAAATCCATCGACCGCATTCTGGAAAGCTTTTCTGAATCTCCGAGCAACACCATTTCAGAGACTGGTCATACAATATAATGTAAACCAAAAAAGAAAGGTTTTGTTCATGGAACGATATAAAATGAACACTTCCTGCTGCCGTCCTTATAACCGCACCTGCGGTATGATGCGGCAGGACTTCCCCCAAATGGGGAAACCAGCATCCGATTCCTGTCCTTGCAGGAACATACCAAAATGTAACTGTAAAATGCCCGGCTCTCCCTCTCATGATGCGGAAATGTACTCTCATCTTACACATCTGGAGCCAGCTATGGCGTACGTACCCTGTCAGACCTTCGGAGAAACGTTTTCTCTTGATCACGCGCTTTCTGTGGGAACTATTTTCCCTGTACTATGCAAGCCATTTTGCGGAAAGAGAGGTGTGTGCCGATGAGTAACTGTAATCCCTCTATGACAAAAGCCGGACTTTTAAAACGTCTCAATGAAGTCAGCTTCGCAGTCAACGATATTCACCTTTTTCTTGATACCCATCCATGCGATGAAAAAGCACTCGCTTTTTTCCAGGAAGTAAGCGAGGAGCGAAAACGCCTTCTTAAGGAATATGCTTCCTCCTTCGGTCCTCTCACCATCGATACCGCTGCCTGCAGCCGGGAGGATATGTGGAACTGGACAATACAGCCATTTCCGTGGGAACAGGAAGGAGGTTGCAGATAATCTATGTGGAATTATGAAAAAAGATTACAATATCCTGTGAATATTACCCAGCCAAATGCAAAACTGGCACAGTTTATTATGAGTCAGTACGGTGGAGCGAATGTCCGAAAGACATAAACCAAAAGGGGAGTCCATGACTCCCCCTATTTTCTGTGTTTCTTCTTTTTTCTCTTTTTTCCTGCCGGATTATGTAAGGTTGACCAACAGAACGCCTGTACAAGAATAATCCCAATCAATGCGCCTATGCTGTCGATCCCCACATCTTTTACAGAAGGACCTCGCCCTCCTACAAAAGACTGATGATACTCGTCAAGACCGGCAAATCCCACACATACCATTCCTGCCAGAAGTACCAGCCAAATACCTCTTACTTTATACACATATAAAGGAAAGGAAATGGCAATTGCCAAAGCACAGTATTCCGTCATGTGTGCCGCCTTACGCACATAATAGTGAATAGAATCCGCCTCTGCCGCCAGCTCATCATAGCTTTTATTTGTGCCCAGTATCTCGTTTTTCGTCTCTACAATCTGATAGCTGATTTTATAGGAAAGCTCACCGGACACTTCTCCTGTCTGTGCAGAAAATCCATATATTAAAAGCATCATAAGGATTGCCGGCAGAAAAGACAAAGGCTTTAACAATGTAATCACAAGTTTCATATATCAGACTTCCTCTTCAGACTCTTCTTCTGCAAGTCGGCCTGCCAGATTTGCCCTGTCCCTTATGGACATTTTTCCTTTTTCTTTCGGCTCCTCTACTGTCGCTTTCGACTCCTCTGCTGCTTTTTCCGTTCCATTCTTCTCTTCTGCTTCAGAAATTCCCTCTACTTCCTCTGCCTTTGCTGCTTCTTTTGCCGCAGCTGCCTCCGCCTTCTGTTTCTTATCGTCCGCAAGCACTCCTCGAATTCCTACATACAACATTCCTACTGCAAGAACAAGAAAAACGACACCCACGATAAAAAATCCAAAGCTTGCACCTTCCACACCGTCTATCACATTTTTGCAAAGTCTATATCCTGTATACAGAATGTAAAGACCTGCAAGGCACATTAACATACAGCTTCGAACAGGAAGCGTTTCCCACAATTTTTTCTTTTCCTGCGTACCCTTCACTTCTTCTTTCTTATTTTCTTCCATTTTTTTCTCCTGTCTTTCTTTATTCAGGACACTGCAAACTGGCTTTCGTAAAGATGTGCATAAAAGCCCTTCTTCTCAAGCAGTTCCCGGTGTCTGCCCTGTTCTATTATATTACCATCTTTCATAACAAGAATCAAATCCGCTTCCTGAATAGTTGAAAGACGGTGCGCTACAATAAAGCTTGTCCTTCCTTCCATAAGCTCCTCAAATGCTTTCTGTACCTTAACTTCTGTACGCGTATCAATAGAGGATGTTGCCTCATCGAGAATTAGGACGGAGGGGCGCATCAGCATGACCCTCGCTATACAGAGAAGCTGTTTCTGTCCCTGGGAAATATTTCCTCCGCCCTCTGAAATCACCGTATCGTATCCCTTTGGCATACGCCGGATAAAGCTGTGTGCATGCGCTTTTTTCGCAGCCTCCATCACCTCTTCCAGAGAAGCATCCGGCTTTCCGTATGCAATATTCTCTCTTATTGTTCCTGCCTTCAGCCAAGTATCCTGAAGAACCATACCGAAGTTTTTCCGAAGGCTGTCTCTTGTAATTTTTAATGCAGGCATTCCGTCTACTGCAATCTGTCCTTTCTGCGGATCATAAAAACGCATCAACAGATTGATGATTGTTGTTTTTCCGCATCCTGTAGGTCCTACAATGGCAATTCTCTGACCTGGTTTCACATGAATGTTAATGTCCTGAAGAAGGGAAACTTCCGGCTGATAGGAAAAAGAAAGATTTGTAAGTTTTACCTCTCCTTCTGCATGTTCCATTGTAACGGCATCTTTACCGTCCGGCTTCTCTGCCGGAGTATCAATGAACTCAAAAATACGATTTGCACAGGCAAGGGCATTTTCAAGTTCTGCCACAACACCTGAAATTTCGTTAAACGGTTTCGTATACTGATTTGCATAATTCAAAAAACTGGTAAGCTGTCCTACTGTCATTCTTCCGGAAAGGACAGTGAAGGCTCCCATAATCCCAACACCGGTATACACAAGTCCATTTACAAAACGTGTGGAGGGATTTGTGATAGAAGAAAAGAATAAAGCCTTAATTCCGCATACACGAAGCTCCTCATTCACTTTTCCAAATCGTTCCTCAGCCCTCTCTTCATAATGAAACGCCTGTACAAGCTTCTGATTTCCTACAATCTCCTCTACAAGAGATGTCATTTCCGCTCTCTTTTCTGACTGTTCTTTAAACATACGAAAGGTTCTTCCTGCAATAAAGCTCGCCACAAAAAGGGAAACCGGTGTCAGTACAATTACAAGAAGTGAAATTTTCACACTGATAGAAAGCATAAAACCAATTGTGCCCAAAATCGTTACCACACCTGTAAACAACTGGGTAAATCCCATTAAAAGTCCGTCAGAAAACTGGCTTACGTCCGCTACGATCCGACTTAAAATATCTCCTGGCTGACTGGCATCCATATAAGATACCGGAACTTCCTGCAAATGAGAAAACGCACGGCTTCTTATATCCTGCACAACACGATATGTAACCTGATTTGTAAGCAGATTCATAAGCCACTGGGAAACAGCAGTCCCCAGAATAACAACACCAAGCTGCAAAAGAATTTTAAAAAGTTTTTCGCTCCATACTTCTCCCGGACCTACGATATAATCAACTCCCCGTCCGATCAAAATCGGAGTGTATAAGGTAAAGGCAACCGTAATTACTGCCAGAATCAGCATTTCTATAATCTTAAATCCATAGGGACGAATATATTCCAAAACACGCTTTACGGTTTTTCTGTGCTTCATCTTCCTTCTACCTCCTTTTCTGATAACTGAGAAAGACAAATTTCTCTGTATACCTGACAGCTTTCAAAAAGCTGCTGATGAGTTCCCACACCTGCAAGCTCTCCATCATCCAGCACAAGAATCTTATCTGCCTGGCGGACAGAGGAGGCCCTCTGAGAAACAAGGAAAACTGTCATCTTCCCTGTTTCTCTTCTGATTGCCCTTCGAAGAGCCGCATCCGTTGCAAAGTCAAGAGCAGATGAGCTGTCGTCAAGGATCAAGATTTCCGGATTCCCCACAAGGGCTCTTGCAATGGTAAGGCGCTGTCTCTGTCCTCCGGAAAGATTTGTTCCGCCCTGGCTTATCATAGTATTTAAACCTTCCGGCTTTTTCCGTACAAATTCCTCTGCCTGGGCAACAGAAAGCGCATGGAAAATTTCCTTTTCTGAAGCGTCTTCCTTTCCCCATCTCATATTTTCTCTGATTGTTCCCTTAAATAATACAGCCTGTTGGGGAACCATTCCCACTTTTCTTCGAAGCTGCGAAAACGGATAATTCTTTACTGGATTTCCATTTACGCGTACCTCTCCCTCCTGCACATCGTAAAAACGCCCGATGAGATTTACCAGGGTAGACTTTCCGCAGCCGGTTCCTCCTATAATGCCAACTGTCTCTCCCGGCATCACACGAAAACTGACGTGAGAAAGAGAAGGAGCTTTTGCATTCTCATATGTGAATGTCACATCCGAAAACTCCACAGCGGGCGCTCCTGTTTCTGATTTCTGCTCTTTTGTCCCCGCGTCTGTAAGTCCCGGCTGCGTATCAAATACTTCGTTGATTCTTCCCGCAGAAGCGAGCGCCTTTGTCACTGCAACAATCAGATTGGCAAGGGCAACAAGTGCAATAAGGATCTGGGACATATAATTTACAAGAGCTACCACATCTCCCTGTGTCAGATTTCCGCTGTTTACTTCTTTTCCTCCCATCCATAAAATTGCCATAACTGCAAAGTTCATAATCACACAGGTTGCCGGATTTAAAAGAGCGGAAATTTTTCCTGCTGCAATCTGAATTTTTGTATATTCATCGTTTATCTCGGAAAAAGCTGCTGTCTCTTCTTTTTGTCTCCCAAAAGCACGGACAACACGGACACCCACGTGATTTTCTCTTGTAAGAAGAGAAATTTTATCAAGCGCTGCCTGTACCCTCTTATAAATCGGCACAGTCCATTTCATAATGACATAAAGCACAATAGAAATCAGCGGAACTGCCACAACAAAAATGACAGCAACCTTCACATTAATGGTAAATGCCATCACAACTGCCCCTGCCACAATAAACGGAGAGCGCAGAAACAGACGAAGTACAAGATTCACTCCCGCCTGTGCCTGGTTAATATCACTCGTAATCCTTGTGATCAATGTAGGCGTTCCCAGCCTGTCAAGCTCTTTATAAGAAAGCTTTCCTATATGAGAAAACATATCTTTTCGAAGTCCTGTACTGAAGCCCATTGCCGCTCTCGCGGAAAAATACTGAGCAGTAAGAGAACATACAAGCCCGATCAGGCCAAGAGCAACCATCAAAATACAGGCTTGCCATATGTACTCCGTATCTCTGTTTTTAATTCCCACATCTACAATTCCCGCTACTACAAGCGGCACGATTAGCTCAAACGTTGCCTCAAGCATTTTAAAAAGTGGTGCAAGAATCGTCTCTTTTTCATATCCTTTCAGATATTTTAACAATCTTTTCATAAATCTTTCTGTCTCCCAAACTCATATGTTTCATGAAATGGAAGCCCCGGATCTTCCTTAAGGGCTTCCACTCTTACCAGTTCTCCTCTCTCTGCCTCTGTGTCCTCTTTTCCTTTACAACTTACAAGAAATGCCACACAAAGAAGAATAAGAAAAAGAATCCAGCCTTTTTTCTGCATACCTGCTGCTCCTTTCCTGATTTTATCATAAATGCTGCGGTAATCAAAAGATAACTATCATTTACTATATATATCCGGAAAAGAGTCTTTTTAAACTCAGAATCCTTTTTTTCGTATATATCCCGTTAAATCCCGGTAAACCTTCTGCCTGTCCTTTTCATTTAAAATCTCGTGGCGCATTCCCGGATAAAGCTTCCCTTTTACATCCCTATATCCGGCACGCCTCATATCCCACACCGCATTTGAAAACTTTCTCACATTTCCCATGCATGGATCATCCGAACCACTTACAAATAAAACCGGCATTTCCGGAGACGTACAATGCCAGTTCTTCACATCGTACGCTTTTTTCATCAACTGAAACAGCGCAAGGTATCCATCATCTGTGAAGGTAAATCCACAAAGTTCTGATTCCTCATATGCTTTTGCGGCCTCAGGATTTGCGCAGACCCATGCCTTACACTTTTTATCCTTTGCAAAGCGTGCCGCAAAACTTCCAAAAGAGAGCATTTCCAGAACACGGCTCTTATGTTTGGAACCAAACAGTATTTTCTCAAAACAGGCAATAAATTCTCCCAAAGGTCTCGCCGGATTTTTACTTGGAGAACCGCACACAATCAGCATGTCCATGTAATTGTCATGCTCTGAAGCAAATGCACGCACTGCAAGCGAACCCATGCTGTGTCCAAAAAGGATCAGCGGAATTCCCGGAAAATCCTCCCTTAATTTCCGGTTCACCGTTTTTATATCCTTAAGAAGCGCATCTGCGCCTCCCCCGTACATATAACCCAGGTCTTGTCTGCTTCTCACACTTTTTCCGTGGCCTCTGTGATCGTGAATGACTGCCACATATCCGTGGTCTGCCAGATACTCCATAAACGGTAAATATCGTTCCTTATGCTCCGCCATTCCATGTACAAGCTGCACTACCGCCCTGTACGGTTTTTCCTGAGGAAGAACCCCCAGAACAGAAATAAAAAGCCCATCATGTTCTGAAGCAAAGCTTCCCTCATATTTTCGATTCATATTTTTCACTTCCTGTCTTTTTATTTGAATCTATTATATGGGCAGTTATTCCCATTGTCAATGCGATAGACTTCTGCTATACTGATATAGTTACAAGATGTTGTTTTTCTTATGACAAACAGCAGCTCTTACTATTCTTTAAGGAGGCTTTATGAGTACAGAAAATACAGAAAAAAAGAAGAAAACGAAGTTTCGCCTTCTTCTCCTTCTTCTCATCCTTTTTCTCGGAATTGGCGGCGGCTTCGCATACTACTATTTTTCAGAGCGTTCCCACGCGGAAAAATCAGTAGAACAATTCCTTTCCGGTGTACAGAAAATGGACTTTTCTCTTATGGAAAATCACCTTCAGAGCCAGGATCTTTCCGCACTTGACGCAGTAGACCTTCGCAATGCAGTCTATATGGATTTTTTCCAGGAACTGAACCGGCAAATGAGCTTTGAGATTTCCGGAAACAATTTTAATCTTTCCGAACAGACCGCACAGATAACTGCCCATATTAAATATATAGACGGTTCAAAAATTTACCAGGAAGCGATCAGTGAATTTCTCCGCCAGATGGTATCTTCCGCTTTTTCTGAAGAATCCATGTCTTCTGACCAGGCACATGAAAAACTTGCTTCCATTATGAAGGAAAAAGCAGCCAACACAAAATACACATTTACAGAAACAGATATTACTTATCCGGTAATCAAAGCAGGAAATAAATGGAAGATTGCTTCTCTTGACGAGCAGACTGTAAAAGTAATGTCTGCCAACTTCCAGAGCATTGCAAACGAACTTGAAAACTCTCTTTCCGGAAACACACAGGAAAATACAGCAGACGCTGTTCCTGCACCGTCTGACACAGATACCATTGATATGGAGACAGACAAGTTTGCCATTCATTATACTCAGCACCGTGTTGGAAAAGATTTTGCCGGAAAACCATGTCTTCTTGTATACTATGATTATACAAACAACGGATCCACCTCTTCCAGCGCAATGGTAGACGTAAATATTCAGGCTTATCAGAACGGAAACGTCTGCAGTGCCTCCATTCCTGAGGCAAGCGATACCTCAGTTGACAATTTCATGAAAGAAATCGAACCTGGAAAAACAGTGAATGTATGCCAGGTATTCAGTCTTTCTGATGAGAGCGACGTCACTTTAAAAGCAAGTGAAACCTTTACTTTTAATGATGGAAAGACAGCTTCTCAGATTTTAAAAATCAAATAATTTTTCCTGCAGCCTCCGTCAAAAAACGGAGGCTGTTTTACATATTTTTCTGCTTTCAGGAAATACTATTCCTCAGAAAGGAGAATGACTTATGGGAAATAAATTTTTGCAGTATTTTGCCCTTACTGTGGCAGTTATCGGAGCTGTCAATTGGGGGCTTATCGGATTTTTTAATTTCAACCTTGTAGCCATGATTTTCGGAAGCATGAGCTGGCTTTCCAGAATTATTTACGGACTTGTGGGATTATGTGGTCTTTATCTTCTAACCTTCTACGGTCTTGTTAATGACGAAAGGCAGGAAGTCTGATGGAACATACAGAGAAACCAAATAAGACCATTTCTTTTGAAGACGCTTCCATTGCAGAGATTTCTGAAATTTGCTGCCGGAAAATCAGCGAATATGAGCGCGAGCTCAATAAACAGGGCTACTGGAATATCGCACTTGTTGCCTATCAGTTAAAAGAAAAGGAATAAACAGAAATACCCTTATACAGCACAGTTAAATTTCTGTATAAGGGTATTTTTGTGAATCAAAAAAGACTCTGACATCTCAGAGTCTCTAAGAGCGATAGACGGGGCTCGAACCCGCGGTCTCGACCTTGGCAAGGTCGCGCGTTACCAACTACGCCACTATCGCAAATTCTGTTGTTTTGTGTCTTAAGGACAAGTGATATTCTACTACATAAATCTGGAAAAGTCAAATGTTTTTTTGAAAAAATCAAAAAACATTTGACTTTTATATAATAGAGAAAAATTTTCAGGACTTTTCCGGATGATAATAGCGCAGCACATGCTCCGGGTATCGCTGATCCCCATAATCCCACGGCCCGGCAGGATCGTGAAGAGGGTCTTCAGCATGCCGCTTCGTGTTGCCGCTTGCAATTCGCGCAAATTCTTTTGCGGATTCAAAGCTCCAGGAAGTAATGTTATGATCCTCAAGATAAGAAAAATAGGAATCTGCTCCGAAATTATATCCCTGAAGTGCAAGGCGGATACGCTTAAAATCGGTAGGGCTTTGAACTTCGGCTTTATCCATAGCGTATTTTAATTCCTGTATGCCGCACTGAATCGAGTAGGAAACATCTGTGATTCCACCGGGAACCTGAGGGTATAAGGTGTTGAATGCGCCTTCTGAGGACTGCATTACATCGCTTCCCTGTCCGGAGCTTTCCTGCATCATAAGGGCAAGGATCAGATCAACATATTCCGTCATGCCGTAATCAGAAGCTGCTTCCTCCACCTGGCTTCTGTAGGCTTCACAGGCAGAATTCACAGATTGTAAGCCAACGTCTCCAGGATTGCAAAAGAATAGCTTCCATATAAGAAACAATAGGATAAGTGCGGCTGCACCAAGAAACATTTTCTGGCGGATTACCTGTTGCTCTCGTTCCTTCTGTCTCTGTTTGTTTCTTCGCTCTTTATTGGAAATATCTTTTGTATTCATATGTTTATTGTAACGTGAAATCTGGTATTTGTGAAGCATTTTATAGTTCATAATTATTAAAAAAATCTAAATCCACAGGGGAAAATTGAAAAAAAAACAGGGGTGTGCTATGATACAGTCACAGGCAGAGAGTGACAGGAGGAGCTTTTGGGATGAAAAAATTAATGACAGTAATGTGTATTTGTGCTTCGTTTTTTGTTACGGTTCCGGTATTTGCCGGAGTGCCGGGGTATCAGGAGGCAGAAGCTTCTTATAAAAAGGAGAAGAAACCGGAGAAAGGTTTTTCTGTAGAGGACGGAGAAGGAAATAAAGTACAGGTACTTGCAAAGGAAGATAAAGCTTATGTTACCGTAAAAGAAGCGATTGTGAGAAGCATGCCGGGAGAAAAGGGGAAGGCGCTTGGAACGGTTCTTCTGGGAACGGAAATTTCCAGAATGGCAGTATGTGACAATGGCTGGAGCAAGGCATACTGTGAAGAAGAAAAAGGCAGCAGGATTTTGGGATATATTCCGAATACGGCGCTGAGTAAAGAAACGAGCGTAGTAGAGGTGGATGAAGAGGTAACGGCGGCAAAGGACTGTGACATTTTAGATTTTCCGGGAAAAAAAGACGGACAGGTAGTAGGAGAACTTTTGGAAATGGATGAAGTTCGGAGGACAGCCAAGATAGATGAGATATGGAGCAGAATCGTGTATCTTGATGAGAAAGGTAACGAAAAAAACGGTTATATTCCCACGAATGCTTTGGATGGGCAGGGGGATAAGGAAGCTTCCGATAAGATTGTAAATGCGGTGGAAGATGATAAAAAGCAGCAGGAAAAAAGGCGTCAAGAAGGAGACACGAAAGAGGGAGAGATGGAAGCGGAAAGCAAAGCAGCGGTACAGGTTGCAGATGCTTCGGCAGGCGTGATTTCTAAAAGCGAAGGAAGCGGTATTTTTGCGGAAGCGGTAGACGGCGTTGCTTCGGCAGGAGGAGTGGAAGACGTGATAGACGGCGTACAGATAGGAACTCCGGTGGCTGCTTCTTCAGATGCATCATTAAAGCCTCTCGGAACATTCCGTATTACCCACTATTGTCCATGCAGCATTTGCTGTGGTCCCTGGGCGAACGGTATTACTTCGACAGGAGTGACGGCAACGACAAATCATACGATTGCAGTAGACCCGACACAGATTCCCTACGGTTCCCAGGTTGTGATTAATGGTCAGGTTTATGTGGCAGAGGACTGCGGCGGCGCAATTAAGAAAAATTGTATTGATATTTATGTTGCAAGTCACGAAGAGGGAGAGCGCAAGGGTGTGTATTATACAGACGTGTATCTGATGCAGTAAAGATAAAGGTAGGGAATTCTGAATATTAAAAAGACAGAGGAGAACGTATAAAACGTGCATTTCTCTCTGTCTTTTGTATTTTATGCGTTTTCCAGTGCTTTTTTCAAATCCTCAATAATGTCGTCTACGTTCTCGATTCCGATAGAAAGGCGGATCATTCCGGGAGAAACGCCTGCTTCTGCAAGCTGGGCATCGTTCATCTGGCGGTGTGTATGGCTTGCAGGATGGAGAACCATAGTTTTTGAGGCAGCAACGTGTGTTGCGATATTTGCAAGCTCCAGGCTGTCCATAAAGCGGACGGCAGCATCTCTTCCTCCTTTTAATTCAAAGGAAATTACGCCGCAGGTTCCCTTTGGCATATATTTTTTTGCGAGCTCATGATATTTATCACCGGGAAGTCCTGCATAATTTACAGAGCTTACTTTTTCATGAGCATTTAAAAATTCTGCGACCTTCTGGGCGTTGAAGCAGTGGCGCTCCACACGGAGAGGAAGCGTTTCCAGACCGAGATTTAAAAGGAAACAGTTCATAGGAGAAGGAATCGAGCCAAGGTCGCGCATAAGCTGAGAAGTTGCCTTTGTGATATAGGCTTTTTTTCCAAACTGTTTTGTGTATACAACGCCGTGATAAGATTCATCCGGTTCTGTAAGACCGTGGTATTTATGACCATGAGCATCCCAGTCAAAGTTTCCGCTGTCTACAATAGCTCCGCCTACCTGAACGGCATGTCCGTCCATATATTTGGTAGTGGAATGGGTTACAATGTCAGCACCCCATTCGAATGGACGGCAGTTTACCGGGGTTGCAAAGGTATTGTCCACAATAAGAGGAACACCGTGGCTGTGGGCTGCGTGTGCAAATTTTTCAATATCAAGAACTACGAGAGCCGGGTTTGCAATCGTTTCTGCAAAAAGAACTTTTGTGTTTGGACGAAAAGCTTTTGCGATTTCTTCTTCACTTGCATCTGTATCTACAAACGTACAGTCAATGCCCAGTTTTTTGAAGGTAACTGCAAGAAGGTTAAAGGTTCCGCCGTAAATAGTGGAGGCAGCAACTACATGATCGCCTGCTTCGCAGATATTAAAGACAGCATAGAAGTTTGCTGCCTGCCCGGAAGAAGTAAGAAGAGCGGCCACTCCGCCTTCCAGAGCTGCGATTTTTGCAGCAACTGCGTCATTTGTAGGGTTTTGAAGGCGTGTATAGAAATATCCTTCTGCTTTTAAATCAAAGAGCTGTCCCATTTCGTCGGTTGTGTCGTATTTGAAAGTTGTGCTCTGGCAGATAGGAACTGCGCAGGGTTCGCCCTTGGCAGGGGTATAACCGGCATGAAGACATTTTGTTTCCATTTTAAAATCTTTCATTTTGGTACGTCCTTTCCTTGGAGTATAAAAAAATCCCACAACATGGTGTTGTGGGAGATAGCCGTCTGGCAGTGCCCAGAGCCGGAATCGAACCAGCGACACGAGGATTTTCAGTCCTCTGCTCTACCAACTGAGCTATCTGGGCATATATGGCAAATTGCCACATGAGTTATACTATCATATTTTTAATGTGTTTGCAAGAAATATTTGAAAAAATTGCAGTATTAAAGTGATAAAACAGCGAAAGTGTGTTGCGTGCGGACATTTGTCTTTTTCTCGTTGGCATAAATGAGCGAATCAGATATAATCAACGTAATAAAATCAGGAGATTGCTGCAAAGGCAGTGTGCTTTAAAGAAGCGCTGGAGCCGGAGTTTCAGGAGTATGGAAAACGAGTAGTGGAAAACGCGAAGGCTCTCTGTGAGGGACTAAAAAAACGCGGTGTAGATATTGTATCAGGAGGCACAGACAACCACCTGATGCTGGTTGACCTTCGAAGCCTTGGCGTTACTGGAAAAGAGATGGAAAATCTTCTTGATGAGGTAAATATTACCTGTAATAAAAACGCCATTCCAAACGATCCGCAGTCTCCTTTTATCACAAGCGGTGTACGTCTTGGAACAGCAGCCGTCACATCAAGGGGAATGAATACAGAAGATATGGATAAGATTGCAGAAGCCATTTCTGTTATGGTAAAAGAGAAAGATAAGGAAAGAGCATCTGCCATTGTAAAAGAGCTGACAGAAAAATATCCTTTGAACGCATAGAAAATTTTTTTCCAATGAATGGATTTGCCGGTTTCAATCGTATTATAAGTGAAACAGGAAAAACGCTGGAGCGTTTTTGAAATTCAGGAGGAAAATGATTATGAAAAAAGCAGCAGTAATTTTATTAACAGGTGTTCTTGTATTGGAGGCAGGAAGTACGTCCGCTTTTGCAGAGGGAAGAGGGCATTGTCAGAGAGCGTACAGAGAAAATTGTGAGAACGTATGTGTCTGTACAGATGAAAACAGAGCTTTTGCTGACGAGGACGGAGCTGGAATCTGTGATAACTGCCATACAGAAAAGAAAGCCGGGAAAAAATGCGGCAGAGGTAAATTTTATAAAACCGGAGAACGCAGATGCGAAGTGAACAGGAAGTAAACAGAGCAGTGGAGCAGTATGCAGATATGATTCGAAGAATCTGTATGCTGCACCTGAAAAATTATGAAGATACTCAGGACATATTTCAGAACGTGTTTTTGAAATATGCCCTGAGTTCTGTTGTTTTTGAAAGTGACGAGCATGAAAAGGCATGGCTGATACGTGTTACAACAAATGCCTGCAGAGATTTTCTGCGGGATTTTTTTCGAAAAAATATAGTCTCACTTGAGGAGCTTCCGGAGTTTGAAAAAGAAGAAAAAACAGATAACAGGGAAGTTTTAGAGGCTGTGCTTTCTCTGCCGTCCAAGTATAGAAATGTGGTGTATCTTCATTATTATGAAGGATATACAGCAGGAGAAATCAGCGAAATACTAAGAAAAAATGTAAATACAGTATATACATATCTGACCCGAGCCAGAAAGCTTTTGGCAGAAAAACTGGGAGGTGACAGAAGTGAATGAGCGCATATGGAATGCTTTTGATGAGATTCATGCAGAAGAGGAATTAAAAAGAAATACAAAGGCTTTTCTTGAAGAAATGAGAAAAGAAAAAAAGCCGGAAAGAAGAGGAATGTATAAATGGATTCCAATCATGGTATGTTTTTTTCTTATGCTGACTGGATTTGGAGGATACCGTATTTATTTTACAGAAGCTTCTGTTATAAGTGTAGATATAAATCCTTCTTTAGAGTTGAATCTGAATACATTTGACAGAGTGATTTCCGTGAAAGGGTATAGTGAAGATGGAAAGGATCTGGTAAAAGAAGCAGACGTAAAACATATGGATTATAAAAAAGCATTAGAGGAAATTATATATACAAAGTGTGTGAGAGAGTGCCTTAATAACGACGAGTTTCTTTTGATTACAGTAGCCGGAAAAAATGAGGAAAAAAACACAGAAATGTTAAAAAATATAAAGGATTTTCTTCCTGAAAATGAAAATATGCAGTGTACAGGGGCTGGGAGAGAAGAAATTGAAAATGCGCATAAAGCAGGATTATCTGTGGGAAAATACAGAGCGTTTCTGGAGTTAAAAGCAAAAAAACCTGAGATAACACCGGAAGAAGTACAGGGGCTTACCATGAGGCAGATAAGAGATCTGGCAAGGGAAGGACAGGGAGAAACATCGGAAGATTCCCAAAAAAGAGGAGTAAATTTCACAAAAAACAGGCAGAAAGAGGAAGGCCAGAACGGAGAAGGAAAAAGAGAAAGAAAAAGAGCTGGAAAAAATAAGAAAAACGTGATTTAATCACAGAAATCTTTTTAGAAACCAGGTATATTATAGAAAAGCAAAGGAAAAATAAGAAAGCAGGTGGCAAAACTGGAAAATGTAATTATCATCGGTGCAGGACCGGCAGGCATTTCCGCAGCCCTTTACCTTGCCAGAGGAAATATGAATCCCCTTCTTATATATGATGGGACAGGAGCTTTGGAAAAGGCAGAAAAAATTGAAAATTATTACGGACTTTCCGCTCCGCTTTCCGGAAGCGAGCTTTTTGAGACAGGACTTTCCCAAGCAAAGGCTCTTGGTGTCCGGACGGTAGAAGCACAGGTTCTGGGACTTGGAGGATTTGATACCTTTGAAATAAAAACAACAGAAGGAACCTTTGAAAGCCGAAGTGTGATTCTTGCAACAGGAGGCAAAAGAAAAGCGCCGCAGATTCCGGGATTAAAAGAATTTGAAGGAAGAGGCGTAAGCTACTGTGCTGTGTGTGATGCCTTTTTCTACAGAGGAAAAGATGTGGCAGTACTTGGAAACAGTGATTTTGCTCTTCATGAAGCGGAGGAACTTTCAAACACAGCGGGTTCTGTTACAATCTACACAGATGGACAGGAACCAAATTTTTCCAGAGAGCCGTCTATGGAAGTCAATACTATGAAAATTCAGGCGATTGAGGGAGACGGGAAGGTTTCCGGGCTTCGTCTTGGAGGAGAGTTAAAGGCGACAGATATAGAATCCGGAGCTTTTAAAGGAGCAGAAGGTGTATTTGTAGCACTTGGAACTGCTGGAAGCGGAGAGCTTGCAAGGCAGATTGGAGCCGAACTTACAGAGAAGGGAAATATACAGGTAAATTCTTCTATGGAAACTACAGTTCCTGGACTGTTTGCGGCAGGCGACTGTACAGGCGGATTGCTTCAGATTGCAAAAGCCGTTTATGAGGGAGCGCAGGCTGGGATTTCAGCCGGAAAATATGTCCGCTCATTAAAATAAAATATAGAATAAGCAAAAGGAGATTATAATTATGGCAAAAGTATTTACAGCAGAAAATTTTGAACAGGAAGTATTAAAATCAGACAAACCGGTACTCGTAGATTTCTGGGCAACATGGTGCGGACCGTGCAGACGTCAGGCTCCGATCATTGAAGAGCTGGCAGAAGAAGGGTATGCGGTAGGAAAACTTGACGTAGACCAGGAGATGGAGCTGGCACAAAAATACCAGGTTATGAGCATTCCGACTCTGATTGTCTTTAAAAATGGAGAAGAGGCAGCCCGTGTGGTAGGACTGACTCCAAAGGAAAAATTAAAAGAGCTTCTCTAAAAAGCCAGAAAGCCGTCTGGCCGGATGCAATCAGGAATGATTGATCATCTGGTACAGGCGGCTTTTATTTTTGATGGAAATATTGCCTCGTGATACTTCTATAAAACCGTCAGAAGACATTTGTTTTAAAGCGCGGCTGACAGCTTCTCTTGCACTTCCTATGGAGCGCGCCAGACTTTCTTTTGTAATTGAGAGTGTATCAGAACCTGTCTCAGCAGATTCATCCAGAAGAAAGGCAGCAATTCTTTGAGGAAGAGAAAGGAAAAAGGTGCGCTCAATACCGGAAATTACATCAGAAAAATGTTCTGCTGTTAATTTATAAATAAAGCTTTCCAGATAAATATTGCTGTTCATCAGTTGTGAAAAAACAGGGGCAGGAAGAAGGAGAAGATCACAGTCTGTTTCCGCGTCAATCTGTACATCAAAGGTAATGGCAGAAAGCATACAGGAGGCAGAGAGTGTGCAAATATCTCCTTCCCGGAGTCGATAAAGAGTGGCTTCTTTTCCCTGAGAGGAGAGAAGATATACTCGCATAATTCCCTTTAAGAGGAAGAGAGTACCGAGACATTGACGTTCTCCGGATTGAATGGCAGTTCCCTCGTTATAATGAAGTGTGCGGATATTAGAGAGAAGCAGCTCTTTTTCTGCATCAGACATATGTTTCCAGAAAGAAAAATTTTGAAAATAATCGAGAAATTTGTTTTTATCCATGATATACTAGCTCCCTTCTTTCGAAATCGAGATATTTTATTTCTTTGCCACAAGAAGATAACGATGAATCGTTCCTTTTATGCAGCCGTCATCTGTAACGATTTTCTGCATTTTGAGAAGGGCATCAAAGCACTTTTCCACAGAAAATCCGGGAAACTCCCATTCGATAATATGAGCAAACCAGACGAAAGCGCCCACATCATAAAAAATAATGGGACGGTAGGCTTCTTCTGCCTGAATAATATGAAATCCTGCGTCTTCAAATATTTTGCGCTGCTCTGCTAAATTCAAATGTGGAAATGGCTTTTCTGTATTGGGAAGCACCATTTCTACTAAATCTCTGTCGTTCTCTCCTCCAACCTGTTCCGTAATAAACAGTCCGTTCTTTTTCAGAAGGCGGTATAATTCTTTTGCGTGAAAGTCACCATGTCTGTTTATAATTATGTCAAAGCTTTCCGATTCAAATGGAATAGTGGAAGGGGTATTGCAGGATTTAAAATCAATGCCCAATGGCAGCAGTGTTTTTTTACATAATTCTATATTGGGAGGATAACCTTCTGTTGCCGCTGTTTTGTCAAAAGGATGATTGAGAGTTAGAAGAAATTCTCCGCCGCCTGTATCGTAATCTAAAACTTTCATATTTTTACTCAGATATTGACGGATGATTTTTTCGTAATCCCACGGCAAATCATCTTCTTCTCTGTATCGGTTATGAATATGGGAAAAATCCCAACCGTGAATATGTGCAGTTTCTTCTTCTTTTTTCCAGAGTTTTTTAAATTCACCCGGCGTCATTTCTTTTTCCATAATAAAATTTGTAAGAAGAATTTCCTGACGTTTTACCTGCTGTTCTTTTACAACTTTGTATCCCCTTTTTTCGAAAAAAGGGCGCGCAGTAATGGAAGCGTGTGTGGTAATATTTCCATGTGCAGTCTGCTCCAGTGCATCGCAGATGGCTGTGGCAACACCCTGTTTCTGGTAATCAGAGTGGACATACAGGCGGTCAAGATAACCGGTTTTATCTATGTCGCCAAAACCTATGATGCACTTGCCTTCAACAGCAATAACGCTGTAATGCTCCAGAAAAGACAGATTCCATTTTTTTAAATCCACCTGACCGGTTGCCCAGACATTTAATTGTTCTTTTGTATAATCTTTTGCATTTATCGTATGAACCGTATTATAAAACAGTTCCGCCATTTCCTCACAGTCGGATGGTTGATAATTTCTGATCAGCATATCTGAGTTCCTTTCTGCATTAATTTCTACAAATGGTATTTGAGGCAATCTCTATAGCCGTAACATCGATAATGATAATTATAATCATAACAACAGTGAAATTGGAGGACAACACTTTTTCAAACAATTCTGCAATCAGGATTAGAAGTGTAATTATCGTCATTCCGATTCCCATTACCCGGCACAGCTTTTTTTCATTGTATTTTGCTTTTTCTTCTTTCGATGCTGTATTATATCCTGCAATCATCCAGCTTCCGTGACCGGAAAGTAAGGTTATGGACATGGCTGCAAGAATAAAAAATATAACCCAGAATATCCAGTCAGGTTCGTGGGATACGTCAGAAAGTTTCATTACAGCACCTACCATAATGGGAATGATATTTCCGGAAAATAAAGACTTTTCGTTTCTAACAGTATAACATTTGTGGTATGTTCTGTCACTGAAAATTCATTTGGAAGAGAAGGCGGACAGTTGATTCGGGGAAAAAGTGACTGTAAGACAAGATGCAGGTGTGGTATAATTGGGAAAAAGTAATGCAGGGTCAGAGTTATATAGCTGCATCTGATGAAAATAAAGTTTTACTTGAATTGTGTTTTTTAGGCGGAAAAAGGCGATTTATAAACAATTTGGAAGAAGAATTGTGTTTTTTAAGCGTGAAAAGGCGATTTATAAACAATTTGGAAGAAGAATTGTGTTTTTTAAGCGTGAAAAGGCGATTTATAAACAATTTGGAAGAAGAATTGTGTTTTTTAGGCGTGAAAAGGTGATTTATAAACAATTTGGAAGAAGAATTGTGTTTTTTAGGCGTGAAAAGGTGATTTATAAACAATTTGGAAGAAGAATTGTGTTTTTTAGGCGTGAAAAGGTGATTTATAAACAATTTTAAAGAAAGATTGTGTTTTTTAAGCGTGAAAAGGCGATTTATAAACAATTTTAAAGAAGGATTGTGTTTTTTTGGCAGGAAAAGATGATTTATAAACAATGAAACATAAATTGAGTGAGGTGCAGGATGAAGATAGTTACAATATGTGGAAGTATGAAATTTGAAACAGAAATGCAAAGGATAGCGTTTCTTTTAGAAACAAAGTATGATATGAATGTTCTGCAATGTGTGTATAATGTAGATAATTTGGATATTACACCTATGGAACAGGTCGCTCTTGAAAATGCGCATTATAGAAAAATAGAAATCTCTGATGCAATTTACGTTGTGGATATTCAAGGGTATATTGGAAAGCAAGTTTCCAAGGAAATTGCGTTTGCAAAAAGTAAAGGGAAAGAAGTTATTTTTCATTCGGCTTATAAGCTGCAATGATACATTGTTTGCGATTAAGAAATATTTTATAATGAAGTGTTCGAGGATGGGATAGTGCTTATGATACTGAAACCAATACAAAAAATAGATAAACAAAACCGTATAGTTACCCTGCGAAGCGCAGATGTTTCAGATGGAGAAACGCTGCTTCGGTATTTAAAAATAACATCAGGTGAGACACCATTTCTTATTCGCGAGCCAGATGAAATTAATCTTACTTTAGAGCAGGAAGAGGCATTTATCAGAAACAAAATGGAAGAACCGGGAGAACTTCTTTTGATTGGAGAAATAGATGGAAAGCAGGTAGGGAATTGTTCTGTTATGGGCATTGGGAATTTTCGCAGATATGCTCACAGATGTGAAATTGCAATTGCCCTGTATCAGGAATACTGCGGTGCAGGAATTGGAAAAATGATGATGGAGACAGCCCTCCAGGCAGCAAAAGAAATGGGATATGAGCAGGCAGAACTGGAGGTTATATCAGATAATGTGAATGCTATTGCTTTGTATGAGAAGATGGGATTTAAGAAATATGGAACGTTTCCCAATAGTGTAAAATATTCTGACGGAAGATATAGAGATGCAGACTGGATGATGAAAATTTTGTAGAAGAGATAGGGAAGAAACAGCATTGACCTTTTTACCGGGAAAGCATATAATCAAAGCAACACAACAGAAAACAGGAGTTCCTTTATGAAAATTTTACTTGCAGCGTGTAATGCGAAATACATTCATTCAAATCTTGCAGTGTACAATCTTCGGGCGTACGCAGAGGATTATAGAAAAAATATTATTCTGAAAGAATATACCATAAACCAGCAAAAAGACGAAATTCTTCGTGATATTTATCTGGAAAAGCCGGATGTTATATGCTTTTCCTGCTATATCTGGAATATTTCTTTCGTGAAAGAGATAGCAGAAGATTTGAAAAAAATTCTGCCGGATTCTATATTCTGGGCAGGGGGACCGGAAGTTTCCTTTGATGCGGAAGATTTTTTGAAAAAGAATCCGGGATTTTTCGGAGTCATGGTAGGGGAAGGGGAGGAAACCTTTCGGGAGCTGTGCAGATTTTATGTAGATAAAAAGGGAAGTTTGGAAGAAATTTCAGGAATTGCTTTTGGTTGCGGGGAAAAAATCCGACATAATGGCTGGCGGGAGATTATGGATTTAAGTAATGTACCGTTTGCTTACGAAGATATGGAGGATTTTCGAAATAAAATCGTGTATTATGAAAGCAGCAGAGGATGTCCTTTTTCCTGCAGCTACTGTCTCTCTTCTGTGGATAAGAAGCTTCGTTTTCGGAAGCTCGACCTTGTAAAAAAAGAGCTTCAGTTTTTTATTGACAGAAAAGTACCCCAGGTAAAATTTGTGGACAGAACTTTTAACTGTAAGCACAGCCATGCAATGGAAATCTGGAAATATATTCTGGAGCATGATAACGGCATTACAAATTTTCATTTTGAGATTTCAGCGGATCTTTTAAAAGAAGAGGAACTGTCTCTTATGGAAAAAATGCGTCCCGGACTGATTCAGTTGGAAATCGGAGTGCAGTCTACAAATCCGGAGACGATAAAAGCAATCAGAAGGACGATGGATTTCAAAAAGCTTTCTGAAATTGTGGACAGGATACATTGCTTTGAAAATATCCATCAGCATCTTGACCTGATTGCAGGGCTGCCTTATGAGAATTACGAGAGTTTTCGAAATTCTTTCAATCAGGTGTATGCCCTGAAACCGGAGCAGCTTCAGCTTGGTTTTCTGAAAGTACTAAAGGGCTCTCTTATGAAGGAGATGGCAGAGGAGTACGGGATTATCCATAAAGAGAAAGAGCCTTATGAGGTTCTTTCAACAAAATGGCTTTCTTATGGTGAGATTTTAAAACTGAAAACAGTGGAAAGTATGGTGGAAGTGTATTATAATAGTGGACAGTTCCAAAATATACTGAATTATATGGAAAGCTTTTTTGAAGATGCTTTTTCTCTGTATGAGGAGCTTGGAAAATTTTATGAAGAAAAAGGGTATCACAGCATTTCTCATTCCAGAATGAGGAGATACGAAATTCTTCTGGAATTTTTGGAACAGCGTCAGGAGATTTCACGGGAAAAAGCTGTGGATGCGATGCTTCTTGATTTATATCTCCGGGAAAATTTAAAGAGCCGTCCTTCTTTTGCCCCGTCCCAGAAGCCGTATGAAAAGATGGTATGGGAGTACAGAAGGGAGAAAAAAATTCCAAAGACGGCGCATATTGAGGTGTTCCAGAATGGAGATATTGTGCTGTTTGATTATGAAACGAGAAATCCATTAACAAATAATGCAGAAACAAAGACAATAAATGAAGAGGTGAAAGAATATGGGTATGTTTGATCCGAAGAAAAGAAAAATGCTTACAGCGGTGATCGCAATTATTCTTGTAGTTGTGATGGTTGTTCCAACTGTACTTTCTCTGATTCTGTAAGGCGGAAAGCTATGAGACTCGGAAAAGCGGCAATGGAAGCTCTTCAGGCAGAAATAACAGGAAGACTTTTTCCCGGCGATGAAATTGTGGCAGTGGGACCTGCAGGCCTGAAGGGCACTTCTGTGATTGCGAAAGAAAAAGAAGTGGAACTTGCAAAATATTTTTCAAAAGGTTTTTTGAAAGATAGTCAAAATCTTTATGAAACTTATCGGGCAGATACAGAAAAAGAGGGGCTCTCGCCCTGGAATATGGGAATGGAGCTGGGAGCCCACTGCTTGTATGAAATAGGAGAAGGCGGTTTTTTAGCGGCACTCTGGAAAATGACGGAGGCTTCTGAGGTGGGACTTTCTGTGGATTTACGAAAAATTCCCATACGACAGGAGACAATAGAGATTTCCGAAATTTTTTCTGTAAATCCTTATCGTTTATATGGAAAAGGATCAATTTTAATAGGCACTCCATCAGGGGAGGAGCTTGTCTTTAAGCTGGAGAAACTGGGCTTTATGGCAGCTGTTATCGGGCAGACAGAAAAGGGAATTGCAAGAAAATTGTACAGCGGAGAAAATTTCCGTTATCTGGAGCGCCCGTCGAAGGACGAATTAAAAGGAGTAGTAACCACATGGCAAGATTAAATATTGTGCTGCATGAGCCGGAAATTCCGGCAAATACAGGAAATATTGGAAGAACCTGTGTAGCCACAGGTACAAGACTTCATCTTATAGAGCCCCTTGGCTTTAGTTTGAGTGAAAAAGCGATTAAGCGGGCAGGGATGGACTACTGGAAGGATTTAGATGTAACTACATATGTAGATTATGAGGATTTTCTGGCGAGAAAGCGAAGATTTATTATGCAACAACAAAGGCTCCGAATGTATATACAGAAGTTTCTTATGAAGAGGACTGCTATATTATGTTTGGAAAAGAGAGCGCCGGAATCCCGGAGGATATTCTCGTAAACAATCAGGAAACCTGTGTGCGGATTCCAATGATAGGAGACATACGTTCTCTTAATTTAAGCAATTCGGTGGCGATTGTGCTTTATGAGGCGCTGCGTCAGAATCATTTTGATCATATGAATCTGGAGGGACACCTTCGAAATTTTGACTGGAAGTAGGAAACTGCTTCCATTTTTTCTTAGATTTATAAGATGGAGGAGAAGTGAAAAATGAATGAAATTATAAAAAGCTTATATAACAGAAAATCTACGCGTGTCTATGAGGAAAAACAAATTCCGAAGGAAATTAAGGATATGATTTTAGAAGCAGCAGTACAGGCTCCAAGTGCAGGATGCCAGCAGCTTTATACGATTCTTGACATTACTGACCAAAATCTGAAAGAAGCGCTGTCAGAAACATGTGACCATCAGCCTTTTATTGCAAAAGCTCCTCTGGTTCTTGTATTTTGTGCAGATTGCAAAAAGTGGTATGACGCGTATCTGGAAGCTAACTGCAATCCGAGGAAGCCGGGATTGGGAGATTTGATGCTGGCGGTAACAGATACAGTAATTGCAGCACAAAATGCAGTTGTGGCTGCAGAAAGTTTTGGGGTGGGTTCCTGTTATATAGGGGATATTATGGAAAACTGCGAGGAGCAGAGGAGACTTTTAAATCTTCCGGAGTATGTGTTTCCTGCTGCTATGCTGGTGTTCGGGTATCCTACAGAACAGCAGAAGAACCGTAAAAAGCCGGAGCGCTGTAAAATGAATTATATTGTACATGAAAATACATATAAAAGTATGGGCGGAGAAGAGCTGCAGGAAATGCTGACTCCTCGCTGCGGCAGACCGTCCTTTGAAGAGTGGCTCCGCGCCTTTTGTGAGAGGAAATATAATTCTGATTTTTCAAAGGAAATGACTCGTTCTGTGGGAGAATATCTGAAGCAGTTTGAAGAAAATCACTGAGAAAGAGAAAAATATGAGCATTAGAGAAACCGTGAAAATATATATACAGACAATGCAGGTTCTTGACGAGACAACAGAAGATTATCTGTATATTTACGATATGATAAATAAGCGGGCATATTTTACAGGTAAAATATGCAGGAAATACGGACTGCCGAACAAGGGAATAGAAGGTTTTCCACTGCATGTATGGGAAAATATTGTGTATGATAAGGATTTGGGACTGCTTCGAAAAAGTCTTCAGGAAATCGAGGAAGGTATAAGTGAAAATCATAATCTGGAATACCGGCTTGTGGACAGAGAAGGAAATAAGGTGTGGATCCGATGCAGAGGAACGGTACAGAAAAACAGGGAGGGAATTGCGCAGATTTTGATAGGAAGCATTTCTGAACTGGCTATGCGGCGTAAGGTGGATAAACTGACAGGACTTTGGAATTGCGATAAGTTTACAGAGGATATGGGAAAATATCTGAAGGAAAGCGACGGGTATCTGATGATTCTGGGACTTGACAATCTGAAGCGTATGAATATAAAAAACGGCAGAACCTTTGGTAATTATATTTTGAAAATTGCGGGGAATGTTCTGGAAGAACAGGCAGAATCCGGGTGGAAACTATATCGCCTTTCCGGGGATTGTTTTGCAGTAGTTTTTCCGGAATGTGAAGAAAAAAGGCTTGTGGAATTTTATGAAACGGTCAGAAAGTGTCTGAGCGGAAGGTGTACAGTTTCAGCAGGTGCAGCATTTTATGGGAAAAAGGCAGATATGGACGGCGGAACTATTTATCTCTATGCAGAGGATGCGCTCGACAGAGCAAAAAGAGAGGGAAAAAATAAACTTGTGTTTTTTTCATCGGAAGATTATCAGAAAAATCTGGATAAAATCCAGTTTATTGATGAAATAAAGGAAGCGGTTCAAAAAGACTGCACAGGTTTTTACCTGTGCTATCAGCCTTTGCTCAATGGAGAGGATTTTCGTCTGTGCGGAGCAGAAGCGCTTCTTCGATACCGCTCTCCCAGATGGGGGGAAATAGGACCTGGACAGTTTATTCCGCTTCTGGAACAAAGCGGATTGATATGTGAAGCTGGAAAGTGGGTTTTAAAAACAGCGGCAGAGCAGTGTGTAAAATGGCGGGAAAAAATTCCTGATTTTGGTATCAGTGTGAATATTTCTTATATACAGCTTCAGGAAACAGAGATTACAGGTACAGTCCTGACTATTTTAAAAGAAGCTGGACTTCCGGGTGAGGCTCTTACTCTGGAAGTGACGGAAAGTATTCAGCTTCAGGATTATGATTATTTTAATAAAAT
>UQJE01000032.1 GCA_900541345.1 uncultured Blautia sp. | reverse complement strand
TTTTCAAGAAAATCAGGGAGGGAGACAAACAGGCCCGTGAAATTTACATTAAGGGCAATCTCCGCCTTGTTTTAAGTGTGATAAAGCGTTTCCAGAACAGCAGCGAAAATGCAGACGACCTTTTCCAGATCGGCTGTATTGGGCTTATAAAGGCCATTGACAATTTTGACACCACTTTAAATGTAAAATTTTCCACCTATGCAGTTCCCATGATCATAGGGGAAATCCGCCGGTATCTGCGCGACAACAATGCGATCCGCGTAAGCCGTTCTCTCCGCGACATTGCGTATAAAGCAATTTACGCAAAGGAACATTATATGAAAGAAAACTTAAAAGAACCGACCATTCAGGAAATTGCAAGTGAAATCGGAATCGAAAAAGAAATGATCGTGTACGCGATGGATGCCATTCAAAACCCCATCAGTCTGTTTGAACCGGTGTACACAGAAGGCGGCGACACCCTTTATGTCATGGACCAGATCAGCGATAAAAAAAATAAAGAGGAACACTGGGTGGAAAATCTTTCTCTCCAGGAAGCCTTAAACCGCCTTGGAAACAGAGAAAGAAATATTATAGAACTTCGTTTTTACGAGGGAAAAACCCAGATGGAGGTTGCCGATGAAATCGGTATTTCTCAGGCACAGGTAAGCCGTCTTGAAAAAAATGCCTTGAAATCCATGAAAAATTATCTCCGGTCATAAAGACCGGAGACTTTTTTCAGCTATTTTTTTCTTTCATAGAAACATAGCATTCTTTTGCATATTGATCCAGAAGCTCTATTGTTCGCTCCATATCTTCCTTTGTTGCTTCCGGATGAAGCGCACAAATTCTGAGGACTGTTTTTCCATTTAAAACCGTTGTAAAAACAGCTGCAAATCCACTTTCCAGAATACATTCTGATACCATTTCATTCAACTTATCTTTTTCTTCCTCTGTAAGATCCGCCGGATTATACCGGAAATTTATCATGGCAAGCTGCGCATGAGATACAATTTCCCAGTTTTCTTTTGTCTGCAAAGCTCCTTCTGCCCACTGTGCAAGGGAAAATCCATGCTCGATAGCGCTTCCAATTAAATCTGTACCCAGAATTTGCAGAGTCAGCCACAGCTTTAACCCTCTTGCAGGACGCGTCAGCTCCATACCAATATCCCAGGTATTTACATTTTCCAGATCCCCTTCCAAATCTTTTAAGTATTCCGGATTTACATGAAAGCTATGATACAAAGTCTTTATATCACGGACAAGAACCATTGCGCAGCCATAAGTCTGAAACAGCCATTTATGAGCATCCCAGCTTAAGCTGTCCGCAAGTTCTGTTCCCTTCAGAAGCTCTCTGTATTTCGAACTTAACAATACAGAACCACCATACGCCCCGTCAATATGAAACCAGAGTCCATATTCCTTACAAATATCCGAAATTTTCTCCAGAGGATCAATGCTTCCTGTATTTGTCGTTCCTGCTGTTCCGACTACAGCAAAGGGAATATATCCCGCCTTTTTATCTTTCTCAATCGCTTCTCTTAACTTTTCTGTATCCATACGGAACTCACTGTCCACAGGAATTCTTCGTATTCTCTTATCTGTAATTCCAATGATGCGAAGCCCTTTTGCCACAGAACTGTGCGTCTGCTCTGAAATATATGCAACTCCAAGGAACAGATTTTTGTCCGTAAGCTTATTGTCTCTTGCTGCTGTAAGCGCCGTAATATTTGCCATAGAACCTCCGCTTACAAACACGCCTCCTGCTCTCTTTCCCGTAAAGCCGGCTTTTTCACAAAGCCATTTTAAAAGCTTCTGCTCAATGCAGTTTACGGTAGGTGCCAGTTTGCTTCCTCCTGCATGGATATTATAAGCAGCTGTCATAATATCCCCAAGCCAGGAAATGGAAGATGCCGGTCCAGGTACAAACCCGAAAAATCTCGGATGATTTGCATCCCCTCTGTACTGATACACATTTTCCGTCATCTCCCTGATAACTTCTTCTGCAGCACGTCCTTCTTTCGGAATTTCCATATTTTCTACTTTTTCCATCTGCTCATCAGATGTCTGCCATATTACTTTGTTGGAATGTATCTCTCTTTTTTCTTTTAAAAATCCATGTACAAATGTCTCTATTTCCTGTTCAAGCTGTCTGCTGTTCAGCACATTTTCACTGTTTACCATATTATTTCCTCTTTTCCTTTGACTAATTCCAAATAGTAATGTACACTAATTTTCTATATATGTAAAATTTATAATTTTTATAAGATATATGATTTTTTTTAATAAAGGAATCACCAGAGGAGAACACATGGAAATCAAGAACATTAAAACCTTTTTAAAAGTATCCGCAACACAGAATTTTTCAAAAGCAGCTCAGCAGCTTGGCTATTCTCAATCTGCTGTTACCATTCAGATTCAGCAGTTGGAAAAAGAACTTGGCATTCCTCTTTTTGAACGTATTGGAAAAAAAGTATACTTAACTGAACAGGGCGAAAATTTTATTACTTATGCAAACAACATTATAAAGGCAGCAGATACAGCGCTCTCCTTCTGTTCCAATGATACGCTCCCCTCCGGAAGTCTTCGTATCGGAGGAGTCGAATCTATCTGTACTGCCATGCTTCCGGACCTTCTGACCGCTTTTCACGAAATGTACCCAAATATAAAAATCACCATACGCTCCGGCACAACAGAAGAACTTATGAATCTTGCAAAAAGTAATGAAATTGACTGTGTACTTACTCTTGACCACAAAATTTACAAAAACGAATGGATATGTGCTGCCCAGAGAACAGAAGACATTATTTTTGTCACATTAAAAGACCCTGCCGCCTCTTCTCAATCCTTTCAGGAAATTGAAAAACTGGCTGCAAGGCCTTTTATTCTGACAGAAGTAGGCGCTGCCTACCACTATGAACTGGAAAAACTTCTTTCTGAACGGGAGCTTCATATTTCTCCTGTTCTGGAAATCGGAAATACTGAAACCATTATCCATCTTTTAAAAAAAGGAATGGGCTGTTCTTTTCTTCCCCGGTTTACGGTAAAAGAAGAACTGCAAAATAACACGCTTACAGAAATCAGAACAAATCTTCCTCCTGTAAAAATGTTTAATCAGTTATTTTACCACAAAAACAAATATGTAACTCCCCAGATGCAGCTCTTTATCCAGCTTGTCATTCATTACTTTTAATTTAATCAGGAGCAGAAAACTTCCACAAGCTCACGGGCATCCTCATACCCCTGGCTTTCCAGCTCCTTAATATACCATTCATCAATTCCCTTCACTGCCTCTTTAAAGGAATCAATGTCCATATCTTCTTTTTCGGTGATTGTCACACCATTTTTTTCTTTCCATCTGGAAAGAATTTCTTCGTCTCCCGCGCGGTTGATGTATCGCTCATACTCAACCGCCTTCTGTCCTGCCTCATCTACAACTTCCTGCTGTTCCGGTGTAAGACTGTCATAAAGTTCCTGATTGATACAGAAGAAAAGACAGTCATACACAGCATCCCACATAGAACAGTAAGGCTGCACCTCCTGTACGCTTGCCGCATCAATGGCAGGAAGGGGATTTTCCTGACCCTCCACTGTATTTTGCTGTAACGCAGTATAAGTTTCTGACCAGTTCATATTTGTAGCATCTGCGCCCCATCTTTTATAACATTCCATAAGAAGATTGGAACCTGCCACACGGATTTTCAGGTTCTTCATATCCTCCACCGAAGTTACTTCCCGCACACTGTTTGTCAGCTCACGGAATCCGTTTTCTGCGATTCCCATGCAGTGAAGGCCGTATTCTCCTAAAATCTCCTTCATCATCTCTCCTGCCTGACCGTCAAACTTATTGTCTGCGTCCTCGTAGGAGTCGTAAATAAACGGCAGGGAAACCACGTTAAATCTCGGGTCAAAAGCCGAATATATCAGATTGGAATGCATAGAAACCTGCACCGGATCTCCGTCTATTAACGCCTGAATTCCCTCTGACTGATTTCCATTTGTAAGCTGGTCGGCGGCGTATACATTTACTTTGACCTTACCTCCCGTAGCTTTTTCCATCAGCTCTCCGAATTTTCTTCCTCCATCTGCCCAGGTACTTGTCTCTGTTGGAGAACATGCAAAATTCCATGTCATTTCCGGCCAGTCAAGATTACTGTAATCCGCAATTACATTAAAGCCTTCCTCTTCTCCTCCTGCCGTTCTCATACCTCCCGAAATATTATCCTGCTCTCCTGAATAAGAGCCGTTCTTTGCCAGTGCTTTCGGGAGAGCAACGGAAACTGCCGGTACATAAGTTACAATCAGTAAAACTGCCACACACACAGCGATCATAGGCATAACTGCCTTTGAAATATGCTGAAGAGTAACCTCAAGTCCTTTTTTAATTTTAATTCCAATAGCAACAAAGAGATTGACGCCAACAGGAGGCGTTACCTGTCCGATTGCCAGGTTCACTGTTGCCATTACGCCAAAGGCAACTACATCATACCCCAGTTCCTTACATACAGGAAGCATAATCGGAATAAAAATGTACATTGCAGAGTTTGCGTCAATAAAGCACCCTGCAATCAGGAAAATAATATTTACGATCAAAAGGAAAACAAACTGATTGTTCGCAATGCTTCCAAGAAGAGCAGAAGCCGCCTCCGCAATACCAAATTTCGTACATACAAAGGAAAACAGAGACGCACTTGCCACGATCAGCATAATACCTCCTGTGGTCTTTGCGGAATCCACCAGAATGTCAAACAGATCCTTAAAAGAAACCTCCCTGTAAATTACCATACCTACAAAAAGACCGTACACAACAGAAACTGCCGCTGCCTCCGTAGGAGTAAAGATTCCTCCGTAGATGCCTCCAAGAATGATAACCGGCATTAAAAATCCCCAGAATGCATCTTTAAAAGCTGCCCATCGCTCTTTTGCAGTTGCTTTTTTCTGAACAGGCTGAATATTCTTCCGTCTCGCCTCTATCATAACAACGATAACGAGAGCTGTCCCCATTAAAATCCCGGGTACAATTCCTGCCGTAAACATGTCTGCAATGGAAACACCTGTAATCGACGCATATACAACAAAAGCAATACTCGGTGGGATAACAATGGCAATGGAGCTTGCTGTTGCCATAAGCGCAGTAGAAAAAGGTGCGGAAAATCCTCCTCTTTCTACCATAGCCGGAATCAGAACAGCCCCAAGAGCAGCTACTGTCGCAGGACCGGAACCGGAAATTGCACCAAAAAAGCAGGCGACGATAACGCATACAATAGCAATGCCTCCTCTTTTATGTCCCACACAGGTATCTACAAATTTAATCAGTCTTCTTGAAATCCCCGCCTTTGCCATAATATTTCCGGAAAGCACGAAAAACGGAATGGCAAGAAGCAGAAACTTACTGATTCCGGAATACATATTCGTCGCTACGATCGTAAGGGAAGTTCCGGAGTAAAGAATGGCGCATACAGAAGAAAGCCCAAGGCACACTGCAATCGGTACGCCCAGGATCAGAAAAACAAAAAATGATATAAAAAGTACAGCGCTTATCATTTCTTCTCTACCTCCCCTTCCTTGTCTTTTTTACAGAAATCCAGACAAAACTCAATAAAATGAAGAATCATACATGCTGCTCCTATGGGAACAAACGACCAGAAAATCCACTCCGGCCAATTAAGTACAAAGGTTCTCTTTCCGTTTTCAAGCTGAGTCATTACCTTATCCATGCCATAACCGAAAAGAATTGACGTAAATACAAGATTCAACGCAGTGATTAAAAGCACCGACGGCTTACGAAGCTTCTCCGGAAACCGGTCTGTAAGAAGCGTCAGGCTCACCAGCTCTCCCTCTCTCGCAGCCAGAGCTGCTGCCATTAAAGTGATCAGTACAAAAACTGCCACTACCAGTTCCTCTGTAAAAGACCAGGAACGGTGGATAATTTTCCGCGAGAAAACATTTCCCACTGTGAGAATCAAAATCAAAATAGTAGAAACAACCAAAATAAGCTTTTCCGCTGCCGCCACTACATCCATGATTTTTTTGTAGGTTTTCATTCTCTTTCTCCTCCTCATTGCTTTCAGGCTTTCCAGTTTTACCTGTTCGCCCTTTTAGCTTAATAAAGCAATGATATTCCTGTTTTGCTTATTCGTCAAGAGGATTTTTCAAAAAAGCAGCCCTTTTTACAGCATTTTTTCCAAATTTTCTACGAATTTCGTCAATTGCATGATCCATCTGCTCCCATTTTTCATATCCTGTTTCTTCATCAAACAAAGAAAACTGTCTTGCTTCCTCCTCCTTTGTCCTGCTCGTCTGAATCCCCAGAAGACGAATCGGGCGCCCGTCCCACAGCTCTTCAAAAAGATGGCAGGCAGAAAGATAAATTTCATTTGTAATATCTGTTGCAGAATCCAGCACCATCTGATGCGACATTTTACGAAGCTGATTATCCTTAATGGTAACGCTCACCACCTGGATTTTTACTCCATCTGCACGAAGCCTGCTGCCTACAGACTCAGAAAGAGCCAGCAATACCGTCTTTGCCGCATCACCGTCTGTAACGTCAAAACTTATCGTTGTGCTGTTCCCATATCCTTTATTCCGTTCCGGAACAGGCTGTACAAGAGAAAAATCGATTCCGTTTGCGAAATTCCAGATACTCTCTCCCTGTTTCTTTAAATTTTCTTTTAAAAGCGCCTTATCGCAGGCTGCAAGCTGCCCTATGGTGCGGATTCCCATTGTTTCCAGCTTCTTTACCGTGGCCTTGCCTACAAAAAGAAGATTTCCAACAGGAAGCGGCCACATTTTTTTCTGAATTTCCTCTGGAAACAGAGTGTGTATCTTATCCGGCTTTTCAAAATCCGACGCCATTTTCGCAAGATACTTATTCTCAGAGATTCCAATGTTTACAGTAAATCCAAGCTCTTCCTTAATTCTTCTGCGTATTTTGTCTGCCGCCTCTAATGGCTCCCCAAATAACACCTGCATTCCCGTCATATCCACAAACGCCTCGTCTATGGAATACTGCTCCACATCCGGAGAATATTCCTTTAAAAGCGTAATAAATTCTCTGGATTTCTGTCTGTATAACTCATGATTTGCCGGCACGAGAGAAAGCGTCGGGCATTTCTTCCTGGCTTCCATAATGCTCTCTCCTGTCCGAACCCCAAAGGATTTTGCAGGAATGGATTTTGCCAGAATTACGCCGCGACGCTTTTTTTCGTCTCCCCCGATAGCGGAGGGAATTGTACGGAGATCCACCGTCTCATGAAGGACCTCCATTCTGTATACAGACTCCCAGGATAAAAAAGCAGAATTTACATCTATGTGAAAAATAATCCGTTTCTGCATTTTTCCACCTTTCTCAGGCCCCTGTGCTCCTGTGATATTCTTTTATAAACCCTTCCAGCATTTTGTCGATATCGCCGGCATCTATTTTTTTGTCCGGCGTTCTTTCAAAATGCGCGACTGCTTCTTTTATTTCTTTTAAAACAGTTTCTCCCGGCTGAAGCTCTTTTACTCTGCCCTCATACTCTTTTGGCGTATGAATGCTTTTATATGCCAGAAGATATGCTTTCATCTCTTTTTCACTGTTTCTTACCCCATATGCCTTCTGAAAGCATTCCATCGCCTTTTCCGTCTGAAAAAGGTAACTGTAGGCACACCCTAAATTGTGGTATATACTTTCTGTAAGCTCCGGCTGCCCTTTTAATCTCTCACTGCACTCCAAAAGCTTCTGGTACACGTGGATGGCGTTTACATACATTCCGTTTTCCACAAGGGCATCCCCTTTTTTCTTTTCCCGTACAGGAAGCTCCTCTTTATTAAGCTTTGCAATTTTTCCGTTCAGCACACGGAGCTCCTCGTATGTCAGATAATTAATTTCTTTAAAAACAGGATATAAAATATCCTCCGCACCTGCAAACTTTCCAAGATAAGGACGAAGCTTTGCTGCAAGTCTTGTCAGACCAAGCTCCTCCTCCAGCCATTTACACAGTCCTTCATTGATGATTGTGGAATCGATCAGATAAAGATTATGGTACAGGTAATAGCAAAGCTCCTCTATAGAATAAATATTGGTGCTGATATTCTCAATATAATATGGCTTTTCCGCCTTCTTTGTCTGGCACAGAATATAGCTGCTCATGTTCTTCCTCCTCTACCACTGGGTGGATTCCTCCCACACTTTTTTACTGCCGGGATACATCTCTCCAAATCCCAGATCCGTTACTGTGATCCTGCATTCCTTCTGCGAAACATAGGAAAGCTCCACACGGAGACGCGTCGTCTTGTTCGGACGCTTCGGAAGCCCCGGAAGCTGCATGGAAACTCTTTTTTTCTCTGTCTCTCCAAGACGCCCCACAACAAACACAAGCTCTTTTGTATCGTCAAGAATCAGCTCGCAGCTTCCCTTGCATTCATACCAGTTTTTACCGCCTGTGATGAGCGGATAATACGCAGGAGAACCCATGACGCGCATATCCATTCCCACCTCCGTTAAAATAACGGAGTCACTTAAATACCGATATCCGCGAAGACGTTTATCCTCAAGCCGCTCTTTTCCTGCTGCGCACGCGCCCTTTGCAAAAAGATTATTTCCGTAAAAAACTTTTCTCTTCTGGAAACAGAGCATTTTTACAGACTGCTGTGCCCACTGCTGATCAAAACCGTCTCCTGTAATCTGTATACTGGAATAAAGCTCTGTGCCTAATGTTTTTCCAATAAACCGACAGAAGGAATCGTCAAGCATCTCCCCGTCTCCGGAAAGATTTATCTCCACAGGTTCTTCCAGCCTCACGAGAGCAGGCTTGACTGACGGCTGAATGCTAAGCTTTCGGAATGTCACATGCTTTCCTTTAAATGCATACCATGCAACGCTTCTGTTCCACGTCTCCCTTTTCTGAGTAAGCGCATAATAATAAAAGCTTTCCCCGTAATCCATCAGCATATATTTTTCTTCCGGAAATCCAAGATATTCACATGCTTTCCGAAAATTTTTCACCTGTGTATTATGAATAGACGGAGCAGTAATTACAAGGCATTTTGTATTTTTTACAATATCCGTCACACCCAGGAATTTCAGCATTCCGTTTAAAAATCCAGCGAGAAGCTCCCATGGCTCTCTCTGTTCCCCGCAAATCTGGACTTTTTCTTCTTTTTCTACAATCTCGTAGAGGCGGTCTATGAGGATGCCGCCTTTTTCTCTTGCAAAATACTCCGCTTCCAGACCCACACAGTAATCCTTCTGCTCCACCCGCCAACAGAGACAGGTAGGTGCCTCATACTGGCTTGTTCCCACCTTCATGGTAAGAGAGCGGGGCTCTTCTCCTTTTCTGTCGTAATAACAAATCTGGGTATTTTCTTTTCCAAAATCTATTCCAATCATCAAGTCCCGAATTTCATTCATCTTATGCTTCCTTTTTATACATCTTTGTCAATCTGAAACATTTCTTTTACATACCGCTCCTGCCTCTGATACTGCATCAGCTTTGAGAGTACCTCCCTCTCCTTGTCAAGACGTCTGGCAGAGAGAATCTGATTGATCATCTGATACTTGCTCACCGGAATTCCCTCTGTCCCATTCATGTTAAGGACTCTTTCCTGGGTTTTCCTTGTCTCTCCGTTTGTCTCCACCTGAAAATAATAATGGAGCGTTTCCCCGTAAAACAGAGTAAACGTCTTTGTGCAGATTCCCTCATATGCATTTCGAAGCGGCTCTCTTTTGTATTTAAGCTCTCCGCCAAGCCCCGTGTCAATGGCATAAAACAGAGTCACTTCATCTTCCGGAGCTGCATGGTATTCTACAAATGTTTTATCATCCAACTGGTATGGTCCCAGAAGGGAAGGAGAAAGTCTCCGGAAAAATGCAAAGGTCATATCATCCCGCATACATTCTTTCAGAAGCTCCTGCTCCATATCCACAATTTGTCCTTCCTGTTTTTTCTCTCTGGAAAGCCCCAGAAACAGCGCCAGACGGCAGACTCTGTTCACCGGCCATTTTTTTATATAAGCGTTTTCCAGACATCGGTACACAAATTCACTCATAGGATATTCTTTCACAAAAATCCCATATGCTACCTGGGTAAGATAAGAACCGATAATTCTTTCTTTTCCTGTGTGCCTCACATAAGCTTCAAGAACTGCCTCCCCTTCTTTCCGGTAATCTGTTGTAAACATCAGAAGGCTTAATATTTTTTCTTCCAGCTCATACGTGTCCATATCAAAGCCTTTTGCGCTTTTCCATATGGATAAAAGCTCTTCCACAGGTCCAAATCGGTACTTCATGAGATACTGTAAAATAACCTCGTCATAAATTCCGCTTCTGTAAACCTCAGAGGACAGAGATAAAAGTTCCTCGTCCTCTGCTCCATCGCATCTTAAGATCATGCGGCTTGTAAGCTTTAAAAGGTCTCTTTTATCAAGCCCCTCAAACCCAAATTCCTCTACGATTCCCATTGCCTGAGGGAAAAAGCGTCTTGCAATCAGGGTTTCCATCAGCGTCTTTTTATCTACTGCTGCATAGGCACGGAAGTCCATATTTCTTAAATAATCATCTAAATCCTCTCCGTGGATATGTTCCGCATAGTAATCCAGAATTTTTTTACGGACTGCCTGAACATAATCCTTCGCAAACGCCTCATTTTCAACTAATTTTAAAAATACTGAAAGATTTTCTTTCGTAATTTCGTTATGCTCGCAGTAATGAAGAAGCACTCCCGGCTCTGATACGCCGCAGTGAAGAACAGCAGGGATCATTTCTCTCTCGTCCATCAGTTTTTTCAGATTGTAATCTACCGTGGAACAGTAACGGCGCTGCTTCTCGTCCTGGAAAAGAATAACTGCGTCCTCTGTATAAATTCTCGGATACGCCACGCCCTGGCTAAGAGGATATACTTCCTCCCTTCCAAGCTGGCTGTGCCGGACGATCACGCTTCGTATTTTTTTATCATCACAGTACAGACGTTTTGTAAACATACGGGCTGCAAGAAGCTTTCCTTCTTCTCTCGTTTTCGGCTCGCTTAAAAATTCCTGATACAGAACGGCATAATTTTCATTGATCCTGCCTTCTCTGAGCTTCTGTGCCGCAAAGGTTTCCATATTTTCCCGATAACTCTCAAAGGTCTGAGGCTCTCTTTCTTTATTTGCAGTTACTCCCGCATAAATAAAAGCTTTTCTTGCATCTCCAAGGTTATTGTTATTATACGTAAAATACATGAGAAGCTGTTTTGGAAGTTCTCTTTGGTATGAAGTATCCATAGTTTCCACATAGTACTCATAAAGTCTTGTAAGACGAAGTCCCTGCTCCACAGCCATAGAAAACCACTTAAAATATTCCTGTCTTCTGGGATTTCCTTTCATAATGTATTTGCACACTGCTTCCAGTGTATCCTGGGAAGGAAAAGCATCACAGCCCATAGCAAGAGCACGATACATACTCTCGTTGTAGCTTTTTTCATATCCCGATAAATACGCAAACCGCATAGTGAGTTCTTCTGTTAAAATTCCTCTTTTCCCTGCAAACAGAAATACCTGGGTCCAGAAGCCTGTAAGCCTGTGCAGAAGCGTCATATCTTTTGAGATACATTCCCACGCTTCCAGGTACAGAAGGGGATTTTTGCAGCCTCTCTCAAACTGCTCTTCCATCAGGAAAAGGCTTTTTGACGGGGATGTTTTGATTTCCGGATCCATTTTCTGAAGTACACAGAGAAGCCAGAAGCTGTCACCCTTTTGCATGTAGAAATTTTGTACTTTTCGAAGCGCCTGCATTTTATCTTTATAAAGCCCTGTAAGGGTGCACACATATAAGAATATGCCTGCAAGCTCCAAATCTTCTTTTGTAAAAGATTTGTCCTGGTATTTTACCAGAATCTCTTTGGCCTCCTCGTCTCTGTTATCAAGATGAAGAAGATACGCCTCATAAATCTGATACTCCGGATAATCAAGCCCTTTTTCTTTCAGACTTCCCAGATTTTCAAGACTCTCTCTGAGCCAGGTATTCGTTTCTTTTTTTCCGCAGCGCCAGGAAAGATAATCTTCCATCAGCTTCAGACGTTCCTTTTTTTCTCCTGTGCGGACATTTACCTGGGCTTTCCCTGTCCTTGATGCGGCAATGGTATATCTGAGCTCCTGATACGGGCTTCGGATACGGATTTCCCCGTACTGTATTCCTCTTCCAAGCTTTTCTTTTCTGATCAGATAATCCAATTCATAAAAGCTGCCGATAAAGTCTTCCTCTGTAATTACTTTTTTCTCTGTCTCGAGAAATTCTCCTTCTGTCTCCACATCAAGACGGAGATGGCCCCAACCGCTTCTTATAATTGTAAAGGACTCTTTTGCAGACTGACAAACCTCATAAAATTCTTCTTTTTCTTTTTTCAAAGAAATGGAAACCTTCTCTTTTTTTCCTGTACTTACAAGAAACTCCTCCAGGTGCTGATACGTGACGGGCTGTCTTGCCAATCCTTTATAAAGCGCCTGAACTTCCTTTGATTCCTCTCTCAGAATAAATCCAAAATTTTTATCTGTAAAAAGACGGTACGCCTCACGAAAATCCTCTTTTGCAATTTCAGAGAATTCGTCTATGTTTCGGATGACCCCCTCTGTACTCTGTACCTGCTCCTTCTCTATGGTAATCTCAAATGGAAGTTTATATTCTCCGATGCTTGTTGTAAAGCAGAGCCAGCCTTTTGTACTGTCTCCCTGCTCCATGCCGCTTCCGTCCACACAATAAGGCAGGCAGACCGTTGTTCCGGAAAAGCGGTCAAATCCGGGAACAAACCGCCTGTCTGATGATGTAATGTATCCTCTTATTTTCTGATTATCTTCTGTTCCAAAATACAGCTCTCCCTTTTTTGTCTCCCCTGCTTTTAGCACAATTGAAAGTTTTTCCTGGGAAAAAAGAAGCTGTGGCTGTTCATATTCAAATTTTCCGCTTAAAAGCTGTTCGATTTTTTTCTTCAAATTCTTCACCTTACGCCCTTGCAAAATTTGTTTCGTCTCTGCAAATAATTATACACCAGAATAGAACGGTGCGCAAGAAATGACAAAAAAACCGCTTCTCACATCTCTGTGAAAAACGGTTTCGCATTCTTTATTTATCTCTCCAGATAATTCTGCCTTTAGACAGGTCATATGGAGAAAGTTCGATTGTAACCTTATCTCCCGGAAGGATACGAATAAAGTTCATTCGTAATTTCCCGCTGATATGTGCAAGGACCACATGCTTGTTCTCCAGTTCCACTTTAAACATTGCGTTAGGCAGCTTCTCAAGAACTGTGCCTTCCACTTCAATTACATCTGCTTTTGACATTTTTAACCTCCATAGTCATTCCTTATTTTATTTCGTAAGGGTCAGAATTTCTGGTTCACCATCTGTAATCAGAATGGTATTTTCGTAATGGGCAGACAGAGAACCGTCCATAGTTACCACTGTCCATTCATCATCCAGCCATGCCACATCTGCGCGTCCAAGATTGATCATGGGCTCTACAGCAAGTGTCATGCCCGGCATCAGACGGATTCCTCTTCTTTTCTGAGGAAAATTCGGGATCTGAGGATCTTCATGAAGATGTGTTCCGATTCCATGACCTACCAGATCACGTACAATCCCGTAACGATATTTTGCAGCGTAAGCTCCGATTGCCTTGGAAATATCATTTAAGTGATTTCCTGCTTTCGCAGCTTTCAGGCCTTCAAAGAAGCACTGCTTTGTTACCTCCATAAGGTTTTTTGCCTCAGGAGAAACCTCCCCTACTGCGTAAGTACGCGCAGCATCAGAATGGTATCCTTTGTATATCAGACCGGCATCGATTTTTACAAGATCGCCGTCCTGAATGATTTTTTCTTCAGAGGGGATTCCGTGTACCACCTCGTCATTTAAGCTGATACAGAAAGAACCCGGAAATCCTCCGTAGTTTAAGAAATTGGGAACGCAGCCAAGGGAACGGATCATATCTTCTCCGATACGGTCCAGCTCTTTTGTGCTGACTCCCGGTTTAATGTATGGAATCAGACCATCATGGACTTTTTCAAGTAAATGGCCTGCCTCTCTCATAAGGGCAATTTCATGCTCTGTCTTAATAGAAACTGACATAGCTCTCCTCATTCCTATTCGCCGAGAATGGAAACAACTTCCTGGAATACTTCTTCCAGATTCTTTGTTCCGTCAACTGTTTTTAATACGCCCTGTTTTGTGTAGTAATCAATAAGCGGCTGTGTCTGCTCATGATATACGTTTAAGCGCTTCTGTACTGTTTCCGGCTTGTCATCTTCCCGGAGAACAAGAGCCTCTCCACATGTATCACAAATTCCTTCTGCCTTCGGAGCAGCATATACAACATGGTAAGTAGCTCCACATTTTAAACATGCTCTTCTTCCGGACATACGGTTTACAATATTTTCGTCTGGGACATTTACGTCAATGGCAAAATCAATCTTGCTGTCAAGTTTATTTAAAGCCTCTGTAAGACATTCTGCCTGCGGAATTGTTCTTGGAAAACCATCCAGTACATATCCATTTACAGCGTCTTCCTGCTGGATTCTGTCTACAACTAAATCGCAGGTCAGCTCATCCGGAACAAGAAGTCCCTGATCCATGTAGGTTTTTGCTTTTTTGCCAAGCTCTGTGCCATTTTTGATATTGGCACGGAAAATATCTCCTGTGGAAATATGCGGAATTCCATATTTCTCAGCAATTTTTTTTGCCTGTGTACCTTTTCCGGCTCCCGGCGCACCCAACATAATAATTCTCATAGTCATACCCTCCGTTTTATTTTTCTTGTGTAGCAAATACAGAAGACTTGCCTCTGGCAACTCTTCTGTATGCTTTTTCAAGGCTTTGGTGCCAGCACCTCTGCCTTTCTTTTTTTAGTTGTTCAGGAATCCTTTGTAATTGCGGACAAGTAACTGGGACTCAATCTGTTTTACTGTCTCAAGGATAACGCCTACGATAATGATAATAGACGTACCGCCGAAAGAAACATTTGCCCCAAATACACCGTTAAAGAAGAACGGAATAATCGCAACAATCATCAGACCCACTACACCTATAAATATAATATAATTTAAGATTTTCGTCAAATAATCTGAGGTTGGTTTTCCCGGACGGATACCCGGAATGAAACCGCCCTGTTTCTTAATATTGTCTGCAACCTCCAGAGGGTTAAATGTAATGGAGGTGTAAAAATATGCGAAGAACACACATAAAACAATATATACGATCAGACCCCAGCTATACTGAAGCTGGTTCGGATTACACCAGTTATTTGAAGAAAGACCTCTTAAAATCTCACTTCCGATTCCAGTTCCGTTTCCTTTGTGCATAAGCTGCGCAATAATTGTAGGAACGGACATGATAGAAGATGCAAAAATAACCGGAATAACACCTGCTGTATTTACTTTTAAAGGAATACTTGCAGACTGTCCTCCCATCATTTTTCTGCCAACCATTTTCTTGGAATACTGAATCGGGATTCTTCTCTCTGCTCCGTTAAGAACAAGAACAAATACAACAATCACAAGGATAATTGCCGCGATGATCGCACCTGCAAGAAGTCCTTTTGCTATTGTTTTTCCCTTGATAAAATTCTCATAAAGAAGCGCGATATCGCTTGGGATACGTGAAACAATATTTACAGTAAGAACGATGGAAATACCATTTCCAACACCCTTTTCCGTAATACGCTCACCAATCCACATCAGCATTGCAGAGCCTGCTGTAAGGCAGACAACTACGACTGCACCTTTTAAGAAATTCATATCGGGAATCAGTCCCTGACGTCCAAATCCAATTGCCATAGCAGTAGATTCAAAAAGAGCCAGACCAACTGTCACGTAACGTGTAATTGCTGTGATTTTCTTTCTTCCCTCTTCCCCGTCTCTGTGCATTTCTTCCAGCGCCGGAATAGCAATGGTAAGAAGCTGCATGATAATGGAAGAAGTGATATATGGGGTAATGTTCAATGCAAAGATTGACATCTGAGTAAAAGAGCCGCCGGTAAACGCATCAAAGAAGTTGAATGCGTCACCGGAGTTCTGTGCAAACCAATCCTTAAAGAAATCTGTATCTACTCCCGGAACCGGAAGCTGAGAACCGATACGGATAATAAGAATCATCCACAGTACATAGAGCAGCTTGCGTCTCATTTCTTTCACTCTGAAAACATTTTTGAGAGTCTCAAACATTAGATCACCTCTACTGTTCCACCTGCTGCTTCAATTTTTGTTTTTGCAGTTTCACTAACAGCGTTTACTTTCACGTTGAGTTTCTTTGTAAGCTCACCGTTTCCAAGAATCTTAACACCGTCACCTGCTTTGGAAATTGCACCGCTTGCAAGTAAGCTTTCAACTGTTACTTCTGCACCATCTTCAAAACGATTCAGTACATCTACGTTGATTGCGATGATTTCTTTAGAATTTCTGTTTGTAAAGCCTCTCTTAGGAATACGTCTGTATAAAGGCATCTGTCCGCCTTCAAATCCCGGTTTCTTGTGTCCGGAACGAGCTAACTGTCCTTTGTGTCCTTTACCGGCTGTTTTTCCGTTTCCAGAACCATGTCCACGGCCTCTTCTGAAGTTATCGCTGTGTTTAGAACCTTCTGCTGGTCTTAAATTTGATAATTCCATTTTGGCACCTCCTTTTATTTTTCAAAGCTATATAATTTGTCTTTTTATTGCAGAAGAAGCAATTATGCTTCTTCTACTTTTACCAGGTGCTTAACCTGCTGAATCATTCCTCTTGTTGCTGCGTTATCCGGCATTTCAACTGTTTTGTGCATTTTGGTAAGACCCATAGCCTCAACTGTTTTTCTGTGCTTCGGAACTGCGCCAATCGGAGATTTTACTAATGTAACTTTTAATGTGTCTGCCATTTTCATTTCCTCCTTAAGCCAGAATCTCATCAACAGACTTTCCGCGAAGTTTTGCAACTTCTTCCGGAGTCTTTAACTGTCTCAGGCCTTCGATGGTAGCCAGAACAACGTTCTGTTTGTTTCTTGAACCCATACATTTTGCACGGATGTTTTTGATACCAGCTAACTCTACAACTGCACGGGCCGGACCACCAGCGATAACACCAGTACCTTCCGGAGCTCTCTTAAGAAGCATCTCTGCGCTTCCGTATTTTCCTACGAAGTCATGAGTGATGGAATTATTCTCATCTCTTGCAACTGTAACTAAGTTCTTCATAGCATCCTCTTTTCCTTTGCGGATTGCTTCCGGAATTTCGGCTGCTTTACCTAAACCTGCACCAACGTGTCCATTGCCGTCGCCTACTACAACTAAAGCTGTGAAACGGAAGTTACGACCACCTTTAACAACCTTGGTAACACGCTTGATTGATACTACTTTATCTTCTAACTCTAACTGACTAGCATCAATAAGATTACGTTTCATGTGTTCTTTTCCTCCCTCTCTTAGAATTTCAGTCCAGCTTCTCTAGCTGCGTCTGCTAATGCTTTCACTTTACCGTGGTAAATGTATCCGCCTCTGTCGAAAACAACGCTTTCGATACCAGCTTCTACTGCTTTTTTACCAATTACGGTTCCTAAGTGTGCTGCTGCTGCTACATCATTTGTGTGCTCTAACTCTGCGTTTACTTCTTTCTGAAGAGTAGAAGCAGATACTAAAGTCTTACCAACGGTGTCATCAATAATCTGAGCATACATATGCTTGTTGGAACGAAATACTGCAAGACGTGGTGTTGCTGCAGTGCCGTTTAAATGATGACGTAATCTTCTATGCTTATTCTGACGAATTTCCGCCCTAGATGCTTTCTTTATCATGTTCTCACTCTCCTTAATTATTTCTTACCAGTCTTACCAACTTTACGTCTGATAACTTCATCAGCATATTTGATACCTTTGCCCTTGTATGGCTCAGGTCTTCTCTTATCTCTGATTTCAGCTGCAAACTGGCCAACTTTTTCTTTGCTGATACCGGAAACGATAATCTTGTTTCCATCTACTTTGGATTCCAGACCTTCCGGATCTTCCATTTCAACCGGGTGAGAATATCCCAGGTTAAGAACAAGTTTCTTACCCTGTTTTGCTGCTTTATAACCTACACCGTTTACTTCAAGAGTCTTTGTGTAACCTTCGCTTACACCTACAACCATGTTGTGGATAAGGCTTCTTGTTAAACCGTGAAGAGATTTCATTCTTTTTAAGTCGTTTGGTCTTGTAACTAATACCTGACCATCTTCTACTTTGATTTCCATTTCAACTGGAAGCGCTCTTTCAAGCGTTCCCTTTGGTCCTTTTACAGTTACAACGTTTCCGTCTGCTACTTTTACTTCAACGCCAGCAGGAATTGCAACTGGAAGTCTACCGATACGTGACATATAATTGTCCTCCTATTACTTAAATTATCGGAGAGAAATTTCTCTCTGTTTTCAGTCTCTTTTGTGACGATACCCATTCGATGGTCTGATTACCATACGAATGCCAATACTTCACCGCCAACTTTTTCTTTACGTGCTTCTTTATCTGTGATAACACCTTTGTTTGTGGAAAGAATTGCGATTCCAAGTCCACCGAGAACTTTAGGAAGCTCGTCTTTTCCAACGTAGATACGAAGACCTGGTTTGGAAATTCTCTTCAGTCCTGTAATGATTTTCTCATTTTTGTTCTCGCCGTATTTCAGAGTAATATGAATGGTTTTGAATACACCATCTTCTACTAAATCGTATTTTGCAATATATCCCTCGTCAAGAAGAATGTTTGCGATTGCAATTTTCATTTTAGATGCAGGAACATCTACTGTGTCATGTTTTGCAGTGTTTGCGTTACGGATTCTTGTAAGCATATCTGCAATCGGATCGCTCATTGTCATGTTAGTTTCCTCCTTATTTTCTCTCTTTTCAGACTTTACATGATTGTTTATATATTAATGCGCCTGTCGGCAAGCATTCCAAAAAATACTTGTGGTCTGATTACCAGGAAGCTTTTTTAACTCCCGGAATCTGTCCCTTGTAAGCTAATTCACGGAAGCAGATTCTGCAGATTCCGTATTTTCTTAAATATGAATGTGGACGGCCACAAATTCTGCAGCGATTATATTCTCTTGTGGAGAATTTCTGTTTGCGCTGCTGTTTGATTTTCATTGCTGTTTTAGCCATGAATCGTTCCTCCTATCAGATTTGCAGACCCCGGCTTTCGCCGGCGGTCATCATGGTACACCCAGAGGGTATATTATTTTGCAAATGGCATGTTGAATAATGTCAGTAATTCACGTGCTTCTTCATCTGTTTTCGCAGTTGTAACGAAAATGATGTCCATACCTCTTACTTTGTCTACTTTGTCGTATTCAACTTCCGGGAAGATTAACTGCTCTTTGATACCGAGAGCATAGTTTCCTCTGCCGTCAAATGCGTTCGGGTTTACACCGCGGAAGTCACGTACACGAGGAAGTGCAAGGTTGATCAGACGATCAGCAAACTCGTACATTTTGTCTCCTCTTAATGTAACTTTACATCCGATCGGCATTCCCTCTCTGATCTTAAAGTTCGCTACAGATTTTTTTGCTTTTGTAGAAACTGCTTTCTGTCCTGTAATCAGCTCCATATCAGCGATAGCTGCATCAAGAAGTTTTGCATTTTCTTTCGCTTCACCAACACCCATGTTTACAACGATTTTCTCGAGTTTTGGCACTTCCATAACGTTTTTGTATCCGAATTTTTTAGTCATGGCATCCATGATCTCATTTTTGTAAAGCTCTTTTAATCTACTCACTTGTCATGCCTCCTCTCTCAATTAATCGATAACTTTTCCAGTTGCTTTTGCAACACGGACTTTTTTATCTCCATCCATCTGGAAACCAACTCTTGTAGCTTTTCCATCTACAACCAGCATTACGTTGGAGATATGAAGCGGAGCTTCTTTGTTGATGATTCCGCCGTTCTGGTTTGCCATAGACGGTTTGCTGTGCTTGGTCACCATGTTTACATTTTCAACTAAGACAGTATTGTCTTTTGTATTAACGGCAAGAACTTTTCCTTCTTTGCCTTTATCTTTACCAGCGATTACTTTAACAGTGTCGCCTTTTTTAATCTTCATAGCTGACATTAGGCACCCTCCTATAATACTTCCGGAGCTAAGGAAACGATCTTCATGAATTTTTTGTCACGAAGCTCTCTGGCAACTGGTCCAAAGATACGTGTTCCTCTCGGAGTTAAGTCGTCTTTAATGATTACGGCAGCGTTTTCATCGAAACGGATGTAAGAACCGTCTTTACGACGAGCGCCTTTTTTTGTTCTAACAACAACAGCCTTTACAACGTCACCTTTTTTAACAACACCGCCTGGTGTTGCATCTTTAACGGAAGCAACGATTGTATCACCGATGTTTGCATATCTTCTTGTAGAGCCGCCCATAACACGAATACAAAGGATTTCTTTTGCACCAGTGTTGTCGGCAACTTTCAGTCTAGTTTCCTGCTGAATCATACTGGTTTCCTCCTTATTTCACTTTCTCTACAATTTCAACCAGTCTCCATCTTTTATCTTTGGATAACGGTCTGGTCTCCATAACTTTTACGGTATCACCGATACTGCACTCATTTTTTTCATCATGAGCTTTTAATTTATATGTTCTCTTCACGATTTTTTTGTAAAGAGGATGTTTTACATGGTCTTCAATTGCAACCACGATGGTCTTGTCCATCTTGTTGCTGACAACCTTGCCCACACGGGTTTTTCTCAGATTTCTTTCCACGATTGTTTCCTCCTATATTCACTATTTGGAAGCGTTAGCCTGCTCAGTGATTACTGTCTGGATTCTGGCAATATTCTTGCGAACCTCTTTGATTCGTCCTGTATTGTCTAATTGATTTGTTGCATTCTGAAATCTCAGATTGAAAAGTTCTTTTTTAGCAGCTACTAATTCTTCATTCAATTCTGCAGCTGATTTTGCTCTTAAATCTTCTACGAATTTATTAATTTTCACTGTTATCACCGCCTTCTAAGTCTGCGCGAGAAACGATTTTACATTTACATGGTAACTTGTGCATAGCAAGACGTAATGCTTCACGAGCAACTTCCTCGGAAACGCCTGCGATCTCGAACATTACGCGACCTGGTTTTACAACTGCTACCCAGTATTCCAGGGAACCTTTACCGGAACCCATACGTGTTTCTGCTGGTTTTGCTGTTACTGGTTTATCTGGGAAAATCTTAATCCAAACCTTACCGCCACGTTTGATGTAACGGGTCATAGCAACACGGGCTGCTTCAATCTGGTTGGAACGAATCCAACAAGGTTCGGTAGCAACAAGACCGAATTCACCATAATTGATTTTGTTACCTCTCAGGGCTTTACCTCTCATGGAGCCACGGAATTGTTTACGACGTTTTACTCTTTTTGGCATTAACATTATTTATCGCTCCCTTCCTTAGTTCCTTTTGTTGGAAGTACTTCACCGTTGTAGACCCAAGCTTTTACGCCAACTTTGCCGTATGTTGTGTCTGCTTCTGCGAAGCCGTAGTCGATGTCTGCACGAAGTGTCTGAAGCGGGATTGTTCCCTCGCTGTAGAACTCTGTACGAGCCATATCAGCACCGCCAAGACGTCCGGATACAGATGTTTTGATACCTTTTGCTCCGGCTTTCATAGTTCTCTGCATTGTAGATTTCATTGCACGACGGAAGGAAATACGGTTCTCTAACTGTAATGCAATATTCTCAGCAACTAACTGTGCATCTCTGTCTGGTCTTTTTACTTCTTTGATGTCAACGATGACTTTTTTGTCTGTGTATTTCTGTAATTCAGCTTTAACTTTCTCAATCTCAGCTCCGCCTTTACCGATTACGATACCTGGTTTTGCTGTGTAGATGATGATTTTTACTCTGTCAGATGCTCTCTCGATTTCAATCTTGGAAACACCTGCACTGTATAATTTCTTTTTCAGGAATGTTCTGATGTTGTAATCTTCTACTAAGAAGTCTGCGAAGTTATCTTCTGCATACCATCTAGAATCCCAATCTTTGATAACACCGACTCTAAGGCCATGTGGGTTAACTTTCTGTCCCATGATTTTCCTCCTTATCTTTCATCCAGCACGATGGTGATATGGCTTGTTCTCTTCTCGATTCTGTAAGCTCTACCCTGTGCTCTTGGCTGAATTCTCTTCATTGTAGGTCCTTTATCTGCGTAGCACGCTGCAATGTAGAGGTTGTCTGCGTTCATTCCGTTGTTGTTCTCAGCATTTGCGATTGCTGATTCCAGTAACTTCTTAAGCACGCTGGAAGCGTATCTTGGGTTGTATGTCAGGATACCAAGTGCTGTCTGCACATCTTTGCCACGGATTACATCTAATACGTAGCAGGCTTTCTGAACAGAAATTCTTGCATAAGATAATTTTGCAGACGGTCTTGTCTCTCTATTATTCTCATTTCTGGCTCTCTTTATCTGGCTTCTATGTCCCTTTGCCATTTTAAAGTGCCTCCTTTCGTCATATTCGAATCTTTAATGGAAACCCCTGGCTACAAGCTGCAGCCAGGCGGCTGTTCTTTACTGATAATTAGCGAACGCCGGATTTCTTTTCGTCTTTTCCGTGTCCTCTGTATGTTCTGGTTGCTACAAACTCACCAAGTTTGTGTCCAACCATGTCTTCTGTAATATATACCGGCACGTGTTTTCTTCCGTCATGGACAGCAATTGTATGTCCTACGAAGGACGGGAAGATAGTAGAACGACGTGACCATGTTTTGATAACGGATTTGTCGTTTGCAGCATTTAATGCGTCTACTTTTTTCAGTAAGCTCTCATCTGCAAAAGGTCCTTTTTTCAGTGAACGAGACATGCTTTATCCTCCTTATTATTTCGCTAAAGCTTTTCCATCGCGTCTTCTTACGATGAGCTTGTTGGACTGTTTGTTTTTCTTTCTGGTCTTCAGACCAAGAGCAGGTTTGCCCCATGGTGTACATGGACCTGGACGACCGATACCGGTCTTTCCTTCACCACCACCATGTGGATGGTCATTCGGGTTCATTACGGAACCGCGAACTGTAGGTCTGATACCCATGTTGCGCTTACGTCCAGCTTTACCGATGTTAATCAGGTTGTGATCTCCGTTTCCGACAACGCCGATAGAAGCACGGCATACGATCGGAACCATTCTCATTTCACCAGATGGCAGACGCAGTGTTGCGTATTTGCCTTCTTTAGCCATTAACTGAGCGCCGTTTCCAGCAGAACGAACCATCTGTCCGCCCTTTCCAGGATGAAGCTCGATATTGTGAATCATAGTACCAACCGGAATCATTTCCAGAGGAAGGCAGTTACCTACACGAACCTCTGCTTCCGGTCCGTTCATAACCTTCTGGCCTACTTTTAAGCCTTCCGGAGCAAGGATATATGCTTTCTCACCATCTGCATAGTTGATAAGTGCAATATTTGCTGTTCTGTTCGGATCGTACTCGATTGTTGCTACTGTTGCAGGAATTCCATCTTTTCTTCTCTTGAAGTCGATGATTCTGTATTTTCTTCTGCTTCCGCCTCCGCGGTGTCTTACTGTGATTTTACCCTGGTTGTTACGTCCGGCATTTTTCTTTAAAGACACTACTAAGGATTTCTCTGGAGTGCTTGTTGTAATCTCAGAGAAGTCAGAACCAGTCATATGTCTTCTTGACGGTGTATATGGGTTATAGGTTTTGATTCCCATTTTTGTTCTCCTTTCAATCTTTGTCATCACGCTTTTGACTGCGTATAATTGCTATTGCTTATTAAAGTCCCTCGAAAATCTCGATGTCTTTGCTGTCCTCTGTAAGAGCTACAATAGCTTTTTTGGATTTAGCAGTTTTTCCAACTACCATTCCACGGCGTTTTTTCTTACCATCTAAATTCATGGTATTTACGCTTTTTACTTTTGTTCCTTCGAACATTTTCTCAACAGCTTCTTTAATCTGTGTTTTATTTGCTTCCGGATGAACAAGGAAAGTGTATTTCTTCTCACCCATAGCGTTCATAGATTTTTCAGTAATCACTGGTTTTTTGATTACGTCATAATACTGAATGTTAGCCATTATGCGTACACCTCCTCGATGGATGCTACAGCATCTTTGGTTACAACAACTGTGTTATGTTTCATAACATCGTATACGTTGATTGTGCTTGGAGTTGCAGTCTCTACATTTTCAATGTTTCTTGCAGAAAGAATTACGTTCTTGTCATCTGTTGCTGTGATTACAAGAGCTTTCTCTGCTTTCAGGTTTGTAAGAACCTTCTGCATCTCTTTTGTTTTTACCTCTGCAAGTGCAAGGCTGTCAACTACTACTAATTTATTTTCCTGAACTTTGGAAGTCAGAGCAGATTTTAAAGCAGCTCTTCTTTCTTTCTTGTTCATTTTTACTTCGTAATCTCTTGGTGACGGAGCGAATACAATACCGCCGCCTGTCCACTGTGGTGCACGGATGGAACCCTGTCTAGCATGACCTGTTCCTTTCTGTCTCCACGGTTTTCTTCCGCCGCCGCTTACTTCAGAACGAGTTTTAGCTTTCTGAGTACCCTGGCGTTTATTTGCAAGCTGACGAACAACTGCAAGATGAACAAGATGCTCGTTGATCTCTACACCGAACACTGCATCGTTCAGCTCCATTGTTCCAACTTCATTGCCTTCCATATTATAAACAGTTACGTTTGCCATTCTGATGCTCCTCCTTTCTCATTATAAGGACTTTACTGTCTCTTTGATAGTAACCAAAGATTTCTTAGGTCCTGGAACAGCACCTTTAACTAACAGTAAGTTATTCTCTGTATCTACGCGTACTACTTCAAGATTCTGTACAGTTACCTGAACATGTCCCATCTGTCCCGGCATTTTTTTGCCTTTGAATACTTTACTTGGGTCAGATGCGGAACCGTTGGAACCTGCATGACGGTGATATTTGGAACCGTGAGCCATAGGTCCTCTGGACTGACCATGTCTCTTGATTGCGCCCTGGAATCCTTTTCCTTTGGAGATTGCAGTAGCATCTACTTTTTCTCCTGCTGTGAAGATGTCAGC
>UQJE01000031.1 GCA_900541345.1 uncultured Blautia sp. | reverse complement strand
ATGAACATCAAGGTATCGGAACTTGTTGCCCTTGCTAAAATCTTCCACACCGATATCAATGCGTTCTTTTCCGGACTTCTCTAATTCTTAAAATCAATTTTTTTATCATCATTTAGTAAATGAATAATATATTTTCCACGCAATTCAATAAGAAACTTTATTCGTTTATCCATTTCTAAAATACTTTCTTTATTCTCAAACAACTTATTGAATGATATCAACGTATCGGTTTTTTCAATTTTTTCCCTATCTAACTCATGAATTAGTTCTTCCCAATTCCTTCCCTCAATATATAGTTTATATACTTTATCAAATATCCTAGTAAAATATATTTGTTGACAAGTATAGGTCATATATTCTCTAAAAGACATTAGCTTATCTATTTCCGTGGGAAACTCTTTCCAATTATCTTGTAAAAATTTTAAAAACCAAGGCCATAGTTCATTTAAATCTTTATGAATATGCTGTAAATTAGGGCCATAATTTTTTGAAACTATTGTCTTAGGTACTGGAGCCATATTGCCAATTGTATGATATATTTTTTCAAATCCCAGTTTACCATAAGCATAAAGCTGTGCTTGCTCATGAGGTTGACAACTTTTAGGGTTATGCATAATATCAAACAAAAAGTCTTTTTTTATATTTTTATCTTCAATACTAATTGCTCTTCCGCCTTCCACCATTTCTATATTTGTGAATTTAATTATTTTTCCAAATAATCTAATAAATATTAGTTGTGAAAGAACTGACTGTTCACAATCTACCATTGAATATTCTGAATCAAAACTATACTTCCAAGCGTTTTCGCTTTTCAAATATTCAGAGCATCCTTTTTCCCATGCTATCATTTCCTTTTTGCTTCTAGCATATTTTTTATGCTTGCAGTAACACATATATTATTATCTCCATTCGCTTTTAATTCATATTAAAATATTATTTTCCTGAAGATTTCTTCTGCAATAATTGTTGAACAGAATATTCTTCTGATAATATTGAAGGTAGATTCTGTTTCCAATTTTGATTTTCAAAATCCGCTAAATTCATAGTAAAATTTCCCATTTTAACAGCTGTATCTTCAATACTACACACACCTCTAATATTTTCATCCATCAAAACGTCCTTTATTAAAGGTGAAAAAAAGTAATTTGATGCTTTGTATCTAATCAGCAAATAAAATATTTCCCTTAGTTTTTCTTCTTCGCTTAATTTTTGGAATTGCTTAGCATATTTTTTCATTAGTCGATCACCTGTTTTATAAAAAACAGTAATTACTGATTTCTTTTTCAATGGGAAAATACATATCAACAAATCTTCCAGTGTTTTATGATTTAATACATTCACATTTTGCAACTTCGTAAAATCAACATTATGCGATATAGGTATTGAAACCTGTGCAGCAATGGGCACCGTATAATCTAAAATATTATGATAAATAATTTTATAATTTCCATATCCGTTCTCAAAACTTCTTTTAGCAAAATCTAAATTTTCTTGAAAATCTCTTATATCAACTTCAACGGTTGGTTCCTCTGTATTCCCAATACTATCAAAAAAAGAAACTATTATCTGATCATCTGTTAACTCTGAATGATTTAAAGTATTTTTGAAACTTCTCAATCTTGAATTAAAAAGTTCATTCAAGTATATTTTTAGCGCCAAAGAATCCACTATCTCTTCCGGTTTCATAGTTAATAGTGCTTTTTCACTTTCATAAATATTAAACTTTTCTTGATCACATTTTGAACATATTGAATAAAATACACCTGCTTTATTCGTTCCGACATATTCTTTATCAGAAAAAGGGGTCCTTAAACCTATATATTCCGCTTTCAAAACATTATAATTTTTTTTATAAAGTCCCTTTATATTTTCAAGACAAAAAAATGGCACTGTATGTGATTTATGAAAAGATCTAGATTGATTCTTTAATTCCTTTCCACATAAGGCACAGCTTATTTGATCTCGCTGATTATTAAATCTTTGATTGATCTTTGATTTAACAATGCTTATTTCTTTATTATTTGGTATTCTAACTTCGTTCATTTTTCCCTCTTCCAATTTTAAACTTATTAAACCAATTATACTATAGTTCAAATTTCCTAACAATTGAATTCAAACAAATATGTACCTCTTTTCCAGTAGAAATATAAGCTTCTCTGTGATCTACATAATTGCCATTTTCAAATCCCATTGTTTATGATAATATAAAATTACTTATTAATGCTCGGAGGAACACTATGGAAAAGATACTGTTTTGTAATCTCGATTTATTAAAAAAAACTTTTGACGGAAATGATAATACAATTCTTCATAGAACACGTAATCAATTTTTAAATTATGCAAATGACTTATGTTCAGATGAGGAAAACCATATCTATTTTATTAGTCGTGACCAGAAATTACTCGATTCTGCTAAAGAATACTTTTCTCCTCAAAAAGGCTATCCGAATTTCAAGTTCCGGTTACGTGAAAAAGCACGTGACTTCGTTATGCAAAATCGTCATCATAATAATTTATTTGTATTTATAGGCGGTAAAGAAGTAGACTTTCACATGGCTGTACATACACGCTCTCTTTTTATTGTTCCTACATGGATACCAGTAGAAGAAAAAGCCGAATTTTACGGTGTACATGTTGATACCCCTGAACAACTTTTTAAATTTATACGCGCACTGAATAACCACGAAAATTGGTATGCACAAGTAGAAATAGAACCAAATGTGACTGCTTTATCACTAATGGATGGTAGATATAAATATAAAGCAAAAACAGAAAATGAACGTGACATGGTAGAGCATTTTGAGCAATTATTAAAATTTGGTCAAAGTAGAAATTACTACGATATCCTTTTGTACCATTTTCTTGCGGGAATGACGAACAGCAAATTATTTGATGATATTGAATTGTTTGGAATGATACCTTCCTCTGATTGCTCCTTAAACAAGGATATCTTCGGTTTTATGCGTCAAACAAGAATTATAAAAGGCAAACATATTCCTCGCAAACTAATATACGGCGAAAACTTATTATTAAGAAAAAATCCCAAACAGAAAGCTCACTTATCATATTCGACTGATCAGCGTGCTATAATGGGCGCTGTAGAAGAATTCAAAACTCTATGTATCAATCCTGATTTCAAAAATAAAATCAATACTTTACGGAAATCAGGAAAATTTAATGTTTGTATATTTGATGACTATATGACACATGGAAATTCTTTTAACGCCGTCCGAAATTTACTGAAACAGTTAGGAGCTAACAAAATTATCTTTGTCTCTTTAGGAAACTTCGGAAAGCCATTTCAAAAAAGAGATTATGCAATTAACGGAGATGTCTATAATATTGGTTATACTTACAATATGATTAATTCCAGTATTAAATCTCTTAGTTATAATGATACGGCTAAAGACGAAGTTTCAGAATTATATGAAATTTTTAATTCATAATATTATATTAGAATAGGAAGTATTAACTGTGGAAAAATATTATATTGCTCTATATAAATTAGGTATTAAAAATGAATTACTTCTAAAAGCAATAACTGAATATGACTCTGATTTTATAATCCATTTATTTGAGGGGAATACCGATATTTTTCTTACTAATATAGAATGGTTAGAGTACAAAAATATCTTTGAAGATCATTCTTCCCTTCTTAATGCATTAGAAGCTGCCGAAACTATTTTACAAATTAATAAGCAAAACGAAATCCATACTGCCTTATACGCAACAATTAATTATCCTCATAATCTTATGAGCATGGATAATCCTCCTGCCATTGTATATTATAAGGGTGCAAATCCTAATAGAAATTTCGAAAAGGCTATCGCTTGCATTGGAACAAGAAAACCTACCCGCTTTGGCTTTAATGCTATTAATTATTTAATCCCCCAATGGGTAAATGAAGGATTTGCAATCATATCTGGTTTAGCTGCTGGAGTTGATCGATTAGCACATATAGCTTGTTTAGCTGAGGGTGGTAAAACAATTGCTGTTCTTGCCCATGGTCTCGATATGATCTATCCTGCCTCTAATAGAAAATTGGCTGAAAAAATATTGTTATGTGATGGAACATTACTTTCCGAATACCCTGTTGGAACAAAACCTGATAAGTTTAGATTCGTCAATAGAAATCGTCTTATTGTTGGACTTTCCAAAGTAACTGTGGCAATGGAATGTGAAAGAAAAAGTGGATCTATGCATACAATTGAGTTCGCTCAAAAGCAAAATTGTCCTATTTTCTGTCCCGATCCAGGAGACAATCCAAAAGAAACTCAATCTGGGCTAAAATATATATTAGACAATAACATTGGCTCTTTAATTAAAAATGGATTAGATTATCAAAATGTTATTATTTCTGCTGGATATAATATTGAACACCCTTCAATGAATGCTAAATATATAAAAGAACAATATTTGAAGGCATTAATTGCTGGTATAGAGGACGATCTCATAATCAAATCTATTTTTGAAAAAATAGGTTTAAATTATACTTCCGATTGTTCTTGTCTAATTAATTTAAATAACTATTTATTGGATTTTATTCAAAATACCGGTTACCCTATCCAAACAATAATTGATTTATTTATAGAAAGCATCATTTCAACATATACACCAAGCGAGAAAGAGAGCTAACGTCCTCTCTTTCTCTATACTATATAGACATTATATGTTTAAAAATCTTTTCATTTATATACACTTGTTTCGTATCGCCATTTCAGATATATGAAACTTTTCTCAAAAATCTTTGGCTATCCATTTTGTCCTCAGTATCGCACCTTGAGGAACCTTATTATCTACTTTTTCATAATTGTAATAATATTTTCCTTTTGAAAAAGAAAAAACAGAACCTCTTTGAGATTGATTATTCCAAACAAAAGTAGGAACAACACACACCTCTGAATCCGTATATCCATATTTGCCTACTCCAAATGCGATACACGGAATAAAATTTCCAGCGATTTCTGATGTTCGTTTTTCTAATTTTTCCACAGCACGTTCATTTGCGGAGATCATGGTTGTTTCTTTTGCTTTTTTATTAGATAAACAACGCCCTACAGAATAAATAAGCAAATCAGGAGTTTCAATATCATTTGTATAAGCCCTGATATATCCTTCACCATCCATCTGAACCTCATATCCCTTGGCTTCTAATGCGACCTCCGTTAGTGCCTCAAAAAATTCCTTTGTAATTTTTTTTCTCATTTCAAATGCCTCCTTGTAATTTAGAGTTTAATTTTTGTTTTAATCTCTTTCATGGAAATATCATATCACTTTTTCACTTTTTTGTACAGAGTTTATTTTTGTTTTTTAACTCTTAAAAATCTGTAATTAATAAAAGGGGACTCATCTCAGAGACATCGTCATTTTATTATTAGAACTATTCACATCGACATTCTTTTTTACAAATTCAAATCCCAATTCTTTGTAAATCGCATATAATAATTCATTCTTAATATATGTTTCACCCTCATATGGCTCAGAGTGTGGATATACACTTAAACTGGTACCACCATCTTTAATCACCTCCTGTACCATTTTCTCCATAAGCTTTTTACCGATACCTTGATGCCTTGCCGCCTCTCTTACTCGAAAATATTTTATTTCGTATTCACCCTCTACTGCCATTCCTATTCTTCCAATTTCCTTTTTTCGAAAAAGATCTTTATACGCTACTGCTTCAGCCCATCCTCTATTTATGCCTACTACACTAATTCTCACCTTTATATCTTTCATTTTTCCAAACATAATACCACTCTTTCTTTATAAACAATATTTTTACTATTTCAAATAAAAAGATTTGTTCCTTCATATTCCAACTTACTAATATAAATATTTCAAGCCTTTTTTATATTTATTTTGAATAATCTACCTCATTATTAATTCTATTTTGAATTTACAATATGAATATAAATTCCACAAATTAGCCTTAAACGGGAAATCTTTTCTATAAATAAATTGTGTCTTAAATGTAATATTATGGCAATAACACCATTCCTGTATTTGTTTCATTCTTATGCTTTCCCCTGCATCAATCCTATTTACCAGACATTGTATCTTAAAATCATCTATTCCTAACCTAAAAAATAAATAAAACAATACATTATAATATCTAATCAATACAACTTCTTTTGTTGCTTTTTCCTCTGACCCCATACACACTTTCCACCTTTCACTGTATATCCAGTTCTATTTATCCACGTATTTTTACTCTATACACCTTATACCCACCCCATAATAGGGGGTTAATATTCCCACCAGAATCAGTATGATTTCCACAACGCCTACCGCTTCCTCCTCTCTCATAAAATTGCTCACAAATCCCCATAGTTTTCTCATGTTCTCACCTCCTCCCTATGCCCCTCCATAAAAGGTCAGACACGCCGGAATCATAATCACTGCCATTACAACAAGAAGCATCAGTACCATAGGTCCCAGAAGTTTTGTGGCAGCTGCTTCTCCCAGCACCCTCGCTTTTCTCTTCCGTTCTTCCCAGGCTTCCACTGATTCCCTCTCCAGCATATCTTCCAGATGTCTGCTGCCTTTCTGGAGATTTTGTATCAGAAGCGTGGCAAATGTTTTGTATTTCACTTGCCCGCACCTCTCTCCGAACCTTCTGTACGCCTCTGCCTCAGAAACACCGCTGTCCATCTCATAACAGACAACAAGAATCTCCTCATAGGCGTACCGTTCTTTCTTGTTTTTCCTCTTTCTGTAATCCCCGGCTATTTTCTGAAATGCTTTCCTTGCAGTCATACCTGCCTGCACAAGCAGCGTAAATTTCATGATCAGCCCCGGATAGTCAAGAAGCATCTGCTCTCTTTTTTTCTGAATGAGCGCAAACTCCTCCCTGCTTTTTAAGACCATAAGAGCAGCTCCCGCAATGAGAAACAATGATGCCATTAATGTTCCGCTTCCATCTCCCTTCTGCTCCCAGATAAAATGCTTTCCTTCCCACTCCTCTGGAAGATAATAATAATCTTCATCTTCTTTTTCCTGGTTATATTCTGCAATCGCCTCCTGAATTTCTCTTACTCTTTCCTCCTCAGGAGAAATCTTTTCTTCCTGCGCTTCTTCTGTCTGCCCTGTCTCTTTTTCCGGAATCTGCACATATAAATTTCCTGCTTCCTTGCCGTCAACCGATACAAGAAAGCGCTCCTCGTAGGCTCCTGTCTCCTCTTTTTTCAGACGGTATCCGTCAGAATATATCTTATCCTTTCCATTTTGAAAGGTAAGAACAGCTCCCAGAAGATTTCCACAGAAAGCCACCATCAGAAACAGCTTTTTCCCCTCTTTATTTTTCTCCCCTTCTTCTGTGCGCCGTATCTTCCACCACGCTCCGATGGCAGTCAGCGCCGCGAATATTATAATATGAAGCCACATATTTTCATCTCCTGTTACACTTCAATGTCCACAATCTTTGTTCCCATCCAGTATGCGGCAAGATAAATAAAAAGGCAGATTGTCATAGCGCAGATTCCAAAAGGATTTCCGTAGAGGCTACTTAAAAATCCCGGAGAAGTCAGCTTTAAATAAGCGATAATCCCGGCGGGCATAAGGCTCATAATCATCTGCTCCGACTTTTTTGCAGAAAGAGTCGCCTCAATTTCTTTTTTTACATCTATTTTATCTCCAAGCATTCTTGCCACCTTCTCAAGTACCCGGTTCATATCTCCTCCTGTTCGTTTCGCCGTCTTAAAAACAGAGGCAAAATTTTCAATATCCTCCACGCCGCTTCTTTCTCCAAGATCAGAAAACAGTTCCTCTACAGGAACACTCACCCTCTGCTGACTTTCTATGTATCGAAACTCTTTCACAATATCAGAATCCGGCTCGTAAAGTCGTTCCATGTCTCTTGTGCACGCAGATACTGCATTTTCTACAGAATACCCAGCCTGCACCGCTACGCTCATAGAATTTAAGGCGTCACGAAACTGATAATTCAGCCTTTTCTTCCGTTCTCTGACACATTGCTTTTTCTTCCACCCCATAAATAAAAATGGTACGGGAATCATAAAAAGAAATGCCCATGCACTTTCATAAAAGAGATACACCGCCCCCAGACATAAAAGCCCGCACTCTCCCAGATATTTCACCACTTCTTTTCCTGTAAATTGATAAACGCTGTAATCCCTGTTTTCCCTTTCTTTTTCCGCTTTCATAACACAATTCCCGCCCTTTCCAGCTTTTCCCTGTTTAAAAGATTGGCAAGCTTTATAAGCCCTTCCCCCTCTTTCCACTGATAAAGCACATTTGTCTTTATTTCCCCTTCTTCAAATCCGCACACTTCTGTAATTTCCAGTACTTTTCTCGATTTATCCCGCATTCTGCCCAGATGAATAAGAATATCCACTCCTGATGCAATCTGCCTCCGTATGGCTTCCAGCGGGAGTTCCACTCCCATAAGCGTCATTGTCTCAAGGCGGCTTAACATATCTCTGCTGCTATTTGCGTGGGCAGTGCTTAAACTCCCCTCATGACCTGTATTTAACGCCTGCAGCATATCCACAGTCTCGCCGCCTCGAACCTCTCCCACAATAATGCGGTCCGGCCGCATTCGAAGGGCAGAACGGATTAAATCCCGAATCGTCACCTCAGAACCGCCTTCTCTATTTGCCGCCTTTGCTTCCAGACGGACAAGATTTGCAATTCCCTGTATTTTAAGCTCTGCATTATCCTCTATGGTTATCAGACGTTCATCTTTTGGAATATATTGTGACAAAGCGCCAAGAAACGTAGTTTTTCCGCTTCCTGTACCGCCTCCTATTATCATGGAATACCGCGCCTTTACAAGAGATGCAAGAAACTCAGCGCAGGTTTTTGGAAGACTTCCAAGTGAAATGAGACGCTCCATTGTAACTGGTGTATCCGGAAAACGCCGAATTGTAAGAATCGGTCCGTTTAATGCCACAGGGTATACAACTGCATTTACCCTGGCACCGTTTTCCAGCCTCGCATCCACAATGGGCATAGATTCGTTTACAACACGGTTACACTTTCCCACTATCTGCTGAATTACATCTTCCAGTTTTTCTCTGGAAGTAAACGTTTTTTCCCATTTAAAAAGCCCCCCTCCTCTTTCTATAAAAATAGCATCCGGTCCGTTTACCATAATCTCTGTTACCGTTTCATCTTCAATCAGCTCCTGCAGTACATCCAGTTTTCTCACAGAGTAAAACAGTTCCTGACGAAGCTCTACCTTCTCCTTCAACGAACAGCAAGTATCCTTCATATGATTTAAAATCAGATCATCAATCATTTCCAATATCTCTTTATCAGAAAGCTCTCTCGACATATCAAGCCGCTCCATAAGCATCTGACGGAGCTGGCGAAATATTTCTCTGCTCATTCCCGCTCCCTCCTTAAAATTTCCCTTACATAATCTCCAAGCTCGCTCCACATAAGGCTTTCCACATATGCCTCCCCGGAGCTGTTATCCACATGAAAGGGCGGTCTTACCTTTGTAATTTTCGGTAAAATCTGCGCAAAATCCCAAATACGCAAAAGATTTTCAAACTGGGAAATCTTACAGACGGAAATAACATCCGGCAATACCGGCATATAAATCCGTTTACATTTATCCAGAAGCTGAAAAATCTCGTCCACCTCAGAACCAATATCCAGAACAAGAACCTCATAGGAACTGCCCTTCACAATTTCCTCAAGAAGCTTCTCCCAGTCCTCCCACGCTGTGCTGTGCACGTCCCAGGGAGTACGCACAGGCGGTATAAAATCAAGGTTACCCACCGTTTGAACCATGCTGTTCATCTTATGGATCAGATTCTGGTTATCCTGTCTTACGTAATACAGAAGGTCGCTCAAATTGTGGTCGAAGCTTTTTCCCAAAAGCTCCTCAAATCCTGAATATTCTTCGAGATTCAGATAAAGAACCGCCCTCTCCTTTGCCAATATCTGCCCCATCGCAAGTGCAAAAGAGGTTCTCAGGCATCGTTTAAGCGGAGAATAAATCCCCAATATCTCAGTCGTCTTCTTCAATATCGGAAACACTGCCGGGGCAACTGCCCGTTCCTCTCCGTAACATGCCATCACCTCACGGATTACGTCAGATGAAGACTGGTACTTATACACACTGGGATATTCATCAAGCTCAGGAGAATGCACTCCCTCCGAAAGAATCACAATTTTCCCAATATCCAGTTCCCGGACCTCGCGGCACATTGCCTTTCCGGAAATCAACAGCAGCTCAATATGTGTTTTTTTCCCATATGCAATCAGATTCCGGACTGTAGTAAACGCCTGAATTTCAAAGGGTACGTTCTTCTTCTGATTCAGATAATCCATAAAATTACAGGCATAATCCACCTCCAGGTCGCAGACTGCAAAAATATTTTTCTTCAATAGACACCTCCCGCATACAGCACGACGCTCATAAAAACAGGTATTGTAAAGTGGAAATTTTCCGGAGACGCCACATTTCCTCTATAATACGGCCTGATTTTTCCAGTCTGAAAATACTCCCGTATATATTCCCTCAGATACCAGAATCTTGAGAACACATCTCCATTTAAAATTAAAATGGCAATGGAAATTCCTGCGCCGCAGCCTACCGCATATATTATGCACCTGAGAATTTTCTCTGTTCCCATAATTCCTCCAAGAACAGAAAAGAGTTTAATATCTCCTGCTCCAATCATATGGAACAGAAACAGAGGTGCAAAGATTAGTGCCGGCAACAACATTCCCATAATCTGTTTTCCCATTCCTGCCGGTCCTTCTCGCAAAAAGCTTACAGAAATTTCTACAACTATGCAAAATAAAATCCACCCGTTGTCTACCTTTCCTGTACGAAGATCCATAATTGCCGCCACTGCAGCTGCTGTAACAGGAAAGCAGATGTTAAAAAACATGGCATCACCTCGCTTTTCTTTTGTAGAACACATTTCTTAACATTTCTGATCAAACACATCAGCAGGTGCTTTCGTACAACAAATTAGTTTATATTCGTTGTGCCGATTGTACTGATTCTTTTTCTTTTGTAAAAAAATTGGGATTTCCCGTCTGAACTGACGGTTTAGATACCAGTTGTCTTCTGGTGAGTCTTATTATAGAACAATCCGGGCATTTTGTCCAGAACATTTCGTCGACAAATTCTGACAAAAGCGCATAATTATAAGTTTTTCTTGCATATTTTTTTGATATGTGTATAATATTAATATAAAATTCAAGGAAAGAAGTGTGGAATATGAATTCAGAAATCAAGCAAATTGAAGATATGTCCCTGAACGCCTGGCCTTCTCACAAAATGGAGCTGTATGACGGATGGATTCTCCGATTCTCGTATTTTTATACACACCGCACAAACAGTGTGGAGCAGTTTGGAATTTCCACTCTGCCGTGGAAAGAAAAAATCCCCTACTGCGAATCTGTGTATAAACGCCTGGGCACTCCGGCAATTTTTAAGATCAGCCCTCTTATCTCTCCTGATTTTGATTACATATTGGAAAACAGAGGATATGAAATTCAGCATACAACAGACGTTATGACTATGGATTTTTCCAAAAATCCATGTTTTCCGCAGGACTGCTGCCCTGACGTTACGTTTACGGAGGAAATTCCCGCTCAGTGGATTCAGGCGCTTTTTGATCTGAAAAATACATCGAACCCCATTCACCGCATGGTGGTTCCCTCCATGTACCGCGCCATTTTAAAAGAAACCATCTGCGCTTCCATTGTAAAAAACGGGGAAATCATAGGAACAGGTCTTGGAATCCTTGACCGGAATTATATTGGAATTTATGCGATTCATGTGCGGGAAGATTTTCGAAGAATGGGATATGCCCGCCAGATCTGTACAGGGCTTTTGCAAAAAGGACAGGAACGGGGCGCCCAAAAAGCATATCTTCAGGCAGTCAGCAGCAATGTTTCCGCACAGAATCTTTATCGCTCTCTTGGCTTTGAAACCTTTTACACATACTGGTTCCGGGTCCAGCCGGATTCTCCACAATCAAATCGATAAATCCACAGTACGTAAAAATCTCCTGCATGAACAAAGGATCTCGCTTGCGGCTCCGCAAGGCGCACTTTAAAAGCCGGCAGTTCTCTGAGGAACCGCCGGCTTTCTGTACGGGGAATCTTTTGTTCTTTATAAATATTATCTTCCTTCCAGGCTGTGTCCACCGGGACGCGCTGTTCTGGAAATGCCGCTCACTACCATAGAAGTAAGAGGGCTTAAATATAAAATGCAGCTTAATACACAATAAAGTGGAAGCATACATGCAAACTGTACCAGTCTTCCCGGCATAATCGCATAGAAATTATATCCCAGGAAAATAACAAGACCTGCAGTTGTAAGAATCAGAGAACTTATAACATCTGTAATTGCAATAGAAATACAGATACCGACTGCTTTCATCTTCTTTGTACGGTTTGCAAAAAACGGCTTTGCAAGGGCAGGAATTACGCCCCAGAGAATTGCCGCTGCTGTAATAAACGGATTGACTGCATAACCTTTCATAAAGCAGCCAATAAGATCTGCTACTAATCCGCACACACCGCCGGCTACCGGTCCAAGCCAGAGACCTGCCATAATCGTTGCCACACTTCCGATGGAAATACGGTAAGCGCCAAGTTCAATTACAAATACTCTTGTAAGAACAAGGTGCAGGGCAACAAGAAGCGCCATATAGACAAGAGTTGACACGTTCCAATACTGTTTACTGCTGTTTTTTTGCATAATAAAAACACCTCCATAATGTTTTTAAAAATAGAGTAGTTACATAAATAATAATCCCTCCACATTATGAGATGTTCTCACATGTAGCAACGGGTGCGGAAATTATATCGTAAGCATCTATACTGCTTTTCGTTTCACGGCGACTCCCCAGCCAATGAACACTTAACGCATAAAATCCTACTTCGCTATTATTTATTTAAGCTGATTATAGCACAATTTGTAAAAATTTCAATATTTTTTTGTCGTAAAAATATCGAAATCTATTCCGTATATATTCTCTCTGCCCTTCATATACTATTTTTTAGTTCAGATAGAAGGAGGTGCAGAAATGGACCCAAAAAAAGAAAATACAGACAATCCTTACCGAATTTCTTATGAAAATTATCTGGATACAAATGCCTGTACAGAATGCACAGGGCTTATGTACCAGGCAGCCGCAGACAGAGACGAATGGGACGCCTACCGTGATATTTTTGATTTCACAGCAAAGCCGCCCGTAAAAGAAAATGAAAAAGACTTATAAGAACGAACCCAGCAAATGAAAAAGAAAAACCCGGGCTAAACTTTCTGTTAAAAGCCCGGGTTTCTACGCTGCAATCTCAAATTCTCTGCTCAGATTTCCGGAAGACCTGCAAATCCTTTTTCCAGTTCTTCATCTGTAGGAATGTAATCTGACATTTCTCCATCATTATATTTTCCATAGGCAACCATATCGAAATATCCTGTTCCGGTAAGACCGAAGACGATTGTCTTCTCCTCTCCTGTCTCTTTGCATTTGAGAGCCTCGTCTATTGCTGCCCGGATTGCATGAGAGCTTTCCGGTGCAGGGAGGATTCCTTCCACCTTTGCAAACTGCTGTGCCGCCTCAAAGACTTCCGTCTGTGTCACAGAACGCGCTTCCATAAGTCCATCTGCATAGAGCTGGGAAAGGACAGGATTCATGCCATGATAACGAAGTCCCCCGGAATGACTTGCAGAAGGAATAAAGCCGCTTCCCAGAGTACACATTTTTGCCAGTGGCGTAACCATACCCGTGTCACAGTAATCATACGCAAATTTTCCTCTTGTTAAGCTAGGACAGGACGCTGGCTCTACTGCAATAAACTGATAATCTCTTTCCCCTCGGATTTTTTCTCCCATAAATGGGGAAATCAAACCGCCCAGGTTAGAACCGCCTCCTGCACAGCCGATAATCATATCCGGAACAATTCCATATTTATCAAGAGCCGCCTTTGTTTCCAGTCCAATCACAGACTGGTGAAGAAGCACCTGATTTAGTACGCTTCCCAACACATAACGGTATCCCGGCTTTGCACCTGCTGCCTCCACTGCCTCGGAAATGGCGCAGCCAAGACTTCCGCTTGTTTCAGGAAATTCTCTTAAGATTTTTCTTCCCACCTCTGTCGTCTCAGAAGGCGACGGAGTTACCTGTGCGCCGTAAGTACGCATAACTTCCCGGCGAAAAGGTTTCTGCTCATAAGAACATTTTACCATATACACATGACATTCCAGTTCCAGATATGCACAGGCCATAGAAAGCGCTGTTCCCCACTGGCCTGCTCCTGTCTCTGTTGTCACGCCTTTTAGACCCTGCTTTTTTGCATAATACGCCTGGGCAATAGCAGAATTTAATTTGTGGCTTCCGCTTGTATTATTGCCCTCAAATTTATAATAAATCTTCGCCGGAGTATCCAGCTTCTTTTCAAGACAGTAAGCGCGCACAAGAGGAGACGGGCGGTACATCTTATAAAAATCCCGTATTTCCTGCGGAATTTCAATATAAGGAGTGGTATCGTCAAGCTCCTGACGAACCAGCTCGTCACAGAAGACAACACCAAGCTCTTCCGGTGTCATGGGCTTTTTTGTCTCTGGATTTAAGAGAGGCGCAGGCTTGTTCTTCATATCTGCCCGCAGATTATACCAGGCTTTCGGCATCTCGTTTTCTTCAAGGTAAATTTTGTAAGGTATTTCTTTTCCCATCAGCTCTCCCCTTCCTCGTCTACATATTTTTGGATATTGGAGGCATTTACATACTTCTTCGTATGCTCCCCGTCTGTAACAACAAGAGTAGGCGCCTGCATGATCCCAAATGCTCTTGCCATGTCCGGATTTTCTTCCGCATCAATAATTTCCAGATTTTCGCCCTCAAGAATCTTTTTCGCCATCCGGCAGTTTGGACAGGTACTTGTCGTAAAAAGATATTTATGTGTTTCCACAGGCTGGATCTTTACATCGTCTTCCGTCATGGTCACAACGCTTGTATGCACTTTTTTAAGCTGTGAGTGCGCCACATCATAAAGAGTTCTGTTTTTATATTCCTGTGCTTTTCCATCGTTCCAATTCTGAACCGGACGATAATATCCTGTGATTCTGCTGTAAACCTCTGCTTTTTTGCCGCATTTCGGACAGGTAAAATGTTCTCCGCTTATATATCCATGTTCCTGGCATACAGAATACGTAGGAGAAATTGTGTAATAAGGCAATCTGTAATTTTCTGCGATTTTCCGTACAAGAGAGGCTGCCGCCTTCCAGTCCGGAAGCTTTTCTCCTAAGAATCCGTGGAACACAGTTCCGGATGTGTACAATGTCTGAAGCTCATCCTGAATATCAAGCGCATCAAAAATATCGCTTGAAAATTCCACAGGAAGATGAGAACTGTTTGTATAATAAGGAGTATCTCCCTTACTTCCTGCTGTGCGAATATCCGGCCAACGCTTTCTGTCATGCTTTGCAAGGCGGTAAGCAGTCGATTCTGCAGGTGTCGCCTCAAGGTTAAAAAGCTCGCCCGGATACTCTTCCTGATAATCAGAAAGTCTCTCCCTCATATGATTTAACACATCTTTCGTAAACTGCTGTGTTTTCGTATCTGTCATGTCACAGCCCAGCCAGCAGGCATTCAGTCCTGCCTCATTCATTCCCACAAGACCGATCGTGGAAAAATGGTTGTCAAAGCTTCCCAGATACCGTTTTGTGTAAGGATATAACCCTTCCTCAAGGAGACGTCCGATGACTTCTCTCTTTATATGGAGGGAACGGGCCGCTATATCCATCATATGGTCGAGACGATGATAAAATTCCTCCGGTGTTTTTGAAAGATACGCTATCCTCGGCATATTAATGGTGACTACTCCCACAGAACCTGTGCTCTCTCCTGAGCCGAAAAATCCTCCGCTTTTTTTGCGGAGCTCACGAAGGTCAAGACGGAGGCGGCAGCACATACTTCTGATGTCGCTCGGCTTCATGTCGCTGTTAATATAATTTGAAAAATACGGTGTTCCGTATTTTGCTGTCATTTCAAATAAAAGACGGTTATTTTCTGTGTCAGACCAGTCAAATTCCTTTGTAATGGAATAAGTCGGGATGGGATACTGAAAGCCTCTTCCATTTGCATCGCCCTCTATCATCGTCTCTATGAAGGCTTTGTTTACCATATCCATCTCTTTTTTGCAGTCTTTATATTTAAAATCCATCTCTTTTCCGCCCACAATTGCCGGAAGCTCCGCCAGATCGTCCGGAACCGTCCAGTCAAGTGTAATATTGGAAAACGGTGCCTGCGTTCCCCAACGGCTTGGTGTGTTTACTCCGTAAATAAAAGATTCAATGCATTTTTTTACTTCCGGATAGGAAAGATTATCTGCTTTTACGAATGGAGCGAGATACGTATCAAAAGAAGAAAATGCCTGCGCTCCTGCCCACTCGTTCTGCATAATTCCCAGGAAATTGACCATTTGATTGCAGAGAACACTTAAATGCTTTGCAGGGGAGGAAGTGATTTTTCCCTCAATACCGCCCAGTCCTTCTTTGATCAGCTGCTTTAAAGACCAGCCTGCACAGTAGCCTGTGAGCATGGAAAGGTCGTGAATGTGAATGTCCGCATTCCTGTGTGCCTCTGCGATTTCGTTGTCATAAATTTCTGACAGCCAGTAATTAGCAGTAACTGCGCCGGAATTGCTTAAAATCAGTCCGCCTACGGAATACGTAACTGTAGAATTCTCTTTTACACGCCAGTCCTCCACTTTTACATAACTGTTGACGATTTCTTTGTAATCCAGAATCGTAGATTTCATGTTGCGGACTTTTTCCCGCTGTTTGCGGTACAGAATGTATGCTTTCGCAACATCCGAATATCCCGCCTGGATCAGTACATTTTCCACACTGTCCTGAATATCCTCCACAGAAATTTTTTCGTCCTGGATCTTCCCCTGAAAGTCTGAGGTCACACGAAGCCCCATAAGTTCAATCATATCCTCACTGTAATGTTTCTCCTTTGCATCAAAAGCTTTGTGAATCGCGGCTGTGATTTTTCCCATCTGAAAATCCGCAATTTCTCCATCTCTTTTTACTACCTGAAACATGGTAAGAAAGCCCCCATTCTTATATAAAAAACATATTTATTTCTGTCTATATCCTCTGTCAGATAAAGACGCTGTAGGATTATTGTAGCAGACTCCTTTCCCTCAGTCAACAGAAAAAACACCATATATTGTGGACTCATTTCATCAGAATCCCACTATATGGTGTTTCTTATTCAGATTACGTATGCGTAAATTTCTTTTGGAACACGGGCAGTTACCGCGATTCCAGCCTCTGTGTACTCCTCGGAAAGAAGCTGCCCTCTCTCCCGGATCAGCTGGATCTTCCCTGCTTCCTGATATGGAAAAACTCGTTCCACATAAATCATTCCTTCTGAAAGCAGTTCCCCGAGAAGTTCCTTAAATTCTTCCAGGCCCTCTCCTGTTTTTGCAGAAATTTTAAGAGTATGGTCCGCTTTTAGATCTCGGATCTGTTCTGTTTCTGTTTTATCCTGCTTATTAAAAAGTGTGATAACAGGTTTTCCCACAGCTCCCAGCTCCCGAAGAGTTTCATATACAATGTGCATCTGCTTTTCTGCCTGCGGATTGGAAGAATCCACTACGTGTACAATATAATCGGCGTATTTTGCCTCCTCAAGCGTACTTTTAAAGGCTTCCACAAGATGATGGGGAAGCTTTCTGATAAATCCTACTGTATCTGTGAGAAGAATCTGCTGCCCATCGGAAAGCTCCAGAAGTCGTGTGGTCGGGTCAAGGGTTGCAAACAGCTTATCCTCGGATAAGACCTCCGCCCCTGTAAGCACATTTAAAAGCGTGGATTTTCCTGCGTTTGTATATCCCACGATCGCGGCTGTTTTTAAGTTTCCTTTTGCACGTTTGCCGCGTATCAGCTCTCTGTGCTTCTCTACCTGCTTTAATTCTTCTTTTAAAGCGGAAATCCTTGTTCGGATCAGACGCCTGTCTGTCTCCAGTTTTTTCTCTCCCGGTCCTCTTGTACCAATTCCGCCGCCAAGCCTTGAAAGGGACTCGCGAAGTCCTACAAGTCGGGCGCTTCTGTACCGGAGCTGTGCAAGCTCCACCTGGATTTTACCTTCGCTTGTTACTGCGCGACGGGCAAAAATATCAAGAATCAGAAGGGTTCTGTCCATTACTTTACAGTCCAGCTCTCTCTCCAGATTGTTAAGCTGCGCCGGAGAAAGCTCGTCGTCACAGATTACACCGTTTGCGTCCATTGCAAGTACAAGAGAACGCACTTCTTCTATTTTTCCTTTTCCAATGTAAGTGCCCGGGTGAACTGCCTCACGATTTTGTATAATCGTTCCTACAGTTTGTGCCCCTGCTGTTTTTGCAAGTTCGGAAAGCTCCTCTAAAGATTCCTCTGTATCCTCCCCGTCGTTCATCTGAACACCAACGAGAATGACTCTCTCTTCAATTTCTTTAAAATATTCCATTCGTTTCTCCTTCAAAATGTCCTGTAGGGAGATTATAGCACATTCAGGCAGCGAGGTGTAGGGGAAAAATCCATATCATAACAAGGGGCATCTGCAGTAAATTGCAGATGCCCCTGTCATCTTATCCTGTAAAAACTATATTCCTTTTTGTGCAGCTGAAACTTTACTGTCCTGTGCGGGTTTTTAAAAATGCAAGCTCTTTCTGCGCAGCCGTATCATCCGGAAACATTTCCACATATTCCTGCGCCTTCTGCTGTGCAGTTGCAAAATCCAACTTTTTCTCATAAACTACAATCTCATTAAAAAGCAAGCTCTGCATTTCCTCTGTGGTAGCGCTTGGAATGCCGCTGGAAATATTGGAAAGAGCAGAATCATAATCTCCTTCCGCTATATCGCAGAGCGCAAGACCATTATAACCCTTCGCTCCATTTTCCGCCTCATTGATATACTGCTGATACATTGTTCTCGCATTTTCTGCATCTCCCTGCTCTGTATATACCATGCCAAGGAGAATCAGCGCCTCTGTGCTCTCTTTGCCGACAGCCTCTGTCAATTCTTTCTGCGCATTTTCATAATCTTCCATATAATAGTAAACCCGTCCTCTGTCACAGTAATCCTGTGCACTCTTAGGCTCTGTTGTCAGGGCAGCTTCAAGGTAACGTGTACCGTCCGCCTCCATATCTTTTTCCAGATATGCCTGATAGATGCGGATTGCCGTTTCATATGTAGAGTCTTCACTGTAGGCCTGCTCAAAATTCCCGTCTGCCTCCGCATAAGAATCCATTGCAAGCGCAACTTTTCCTGTAAGAAAATACGTATCTGCATCCATAGAATATTCTGCTGAAAGTGTCTGGCAGTCTGCCATCGCCTTCTCATACTGTCCCGATTTTAAATATGCCGTCGCTCTGTAGGAAAGTATATCCCTTTCCAGAGATTTCCCCACCTTCTCACAGCCAAGAGCATCTGTAAAATACGTAATTGCCTGCTCATAATTTCCCATGCGAAGGCTGGCAAGCCCTGCCCCTCTGTAGGATTTCGGAAGTTTTGTTTCATTTTGTATACAGGTATTGTATCCCTCCAGAGCATACTGGTAGCTTCCCTGCTCCAGATCTTTTCCTGCCTGTTCATATATTTTTCCATTTTCGCCGCCGCATCCTGCAAACAGAACCATTCCTGTACATACAGCCAGTACAGCCGCCATTTTTCTTTTTTGTCTCTTTCTGGTATCCATACTTTTCCTTTAAATACTGTTATTCTGCAATAAGCCCCTGGGCTTCCATTACTTTTATTACATTTTCTACATGTTCCTGGCAAAGCTCGTCTGTTTTTGCCTCTACCATGACACGGATAAGAGGTTCTGTTCCGCTTTCTCTTACAAGAATACGACCTTCCTCTCCAAGCGCTTTGGCTGCAGCTTCCACAGCTTTCACAACCTCCGGATTTTCTCTGGCAGCCTTCTTATCTGACACACGGACATTTCTAAGGAGCTGTGGATATACTTTCATCTCTTTCGCCAGGTCACAAAGTGTCGCTTTTTTCTCCACACACGCTTCCATAAGCATAAGAGAAGTTAAAATTCCATCACCTGTCTGTGCATAACGGCTGAAAATCACATGACCGGACTGCTCTCCACCGATGCTGTATCCATTTTCCATCATGTTTTCCGCCACATACTTGTCGCCTACTGCTGTCTGCTCATAGGAAATTCCTTCCCTTTCAAAAGCTTTATAAAGTCCCATATTTGACATTACAGTTGTGACAACAGTATTGCCCTTTAATTTACCCTGCTCTTTTAAATATTTTCCGCAGACATAAAGAATTTTATCTCCATCAATCACATTTCCTCTGTGATCTACTGCAATACAGCGATCCGCATCTCCATCATAGGCAAAGCCTATATCAAGACCTTTCTCCACCACAAAGCGCTGTAACTCTTCAATATGAGTAGAACCACAGCCCTCGTTGATGTTTGTTCCATCCGGCTCATTATGAATTACATAAGTTTTTGCCTGAAGCGCTTCAAATACACTCTTGGCAATCGCTGAAGAAGAACCGTTGGAACAGTCAAGACCAACTCTCATCTTCTTAAAATCACGGCTCGGAATAGAAATCAGATAACCGATATAACGGTTTCTTCCGGAAGCAAAATCTATAGTTCTTCCAATCTCTTCTTTTTTGGCAAGCGGAAGCTCCTCGATTTCTCCGTCAAGATATGCTTCAATTCTTTCTTCAATTTCTGCCTCAATTTTCTGTCCGTTTCCGTTAAGAAGTTTAATTCCATTATCATAAAACGGATTGTGGCTTGCCGAAATCATAATTCCGCAGTCAAAATCTTCTGTACGTACTGCATAGGAAACACTTGGTGTTGTCGTTACATGAAGAAGATATACGTCTGCTCCTGAAGCAGTAAGACCTGCTACAAGCGCATATTCAAACATATAGCTGCTTCTTCGTGTATCTTTACCAATAACAATTTTTGCCTTATGATCTCTTCCATAATACCAGCCTACATAACGGCCTACTTTAAAAGCATGGTCAACTGTAAGCTGCACATTTGCTTCTCCACGGAATCCGTCTGTCCCAAAATATTTTCCCATAATAATTTCTCCCTCGCTTGAAAAATTCGATTTTTATTCCAAAGCCATATTACCATACTTGAGAGAATTTGTCACATCATTCTTTTTTTTTGCACAATATTTTCTCATGCCCGGCAGAATTATGGGAGCACAAAGTGCGAAACAATTCGTCGGGCATATTTTAGCGCCTACCTATCTTCTTTAATCATATAAACCATCCGGATATACGCCGGCTTCTGTCAGTGCGCGGAACGCCGCCATCACTGTCTCCTTATCCTCCTGGTAAGTCACACCAAACCATTCGTCTTTTGTTTCCAACACATCTACCTGTGCCTTTCCGGAATGGATCAGACGGTCAACAAGCTCTGGCAAAAGGTATTCTTTTTTAATATCTCCCGGCTCAATTCCTGTCAGAAATTCCACAAAACCAGTCTCCAGAGTTTCCATAAATGCAGGTGTCAGTCCCCACATATTCATAGATACGAGACTTTTTATATCAAGAACCTGAGAATTTCCGTCTTCCTTTCTCTCTTCCGCACCTGTTTCTGTCTTATATATATTATGTGTTTCTGCCACTCCGGTAAGCTGTCCATTTTCAATATGGCAGATTCCTCTTGTCACGCTTCCATTATCGCTCAATGTGTTTCCAAGACGGAAACCAGCCATACAAATATGAAGTTTTCCATCTTCCGGCTGGTCGCCCACAAGATAATCATGTACTTTTACGTATGCTTCTTTTCCATAATAATCATCTGCATTAATTACTGCAAACGGCTCGTCCAAAACTTTTTTGGCTGCCAGAACTGCATGACCGGTTCCCCACGGTTTTGTACGTCCGTTCGGAACAGAAAAGCCCTCCGGAATATCTTCCATATCCTGGAATGCATACGCCACTTCTGTGATTTTCTCGATTCTCTCGCCAATCACTTTACGAAACTCGTCCTCAATATCCTTACGGATAATGAAAACAACTTTGTTAAAACCCGCTTCCAGAGCATCACGAATAGAGTAATCCATGATGATTTCTCCCTTTGGACCTACAGGTGCAAGCTGCTTAATCCCCTTTCCAAACCGGGTTCCCATTCCCGCAGCCATAATAACAAGTGCTGTTTTTTTCATTTTCATTTCTTCCTTTCTGTTTTTTATGGAATTTTCACGTTCGATATGTAGGAATTCCTCCCCTTTTTATTTCCATTAGTTCTTATGATACTATATGTATTTGTAAACTTCAACTGAAAATTATGCCGGAAAAAGTCCAGTATAAACAGAAATATCACTCTTATTTTATAAATTCCGCCGGATTTTCGAATACGCGCTGGGCTGCAATGGCTGCCGCTCCCACAAGGATCGGATTTTCCGGTATTTCATTTAACTCTATCTGCAAATTATCCCAGATAATCGGTCGGACACGCTCCTGTATTTTTCTTTTGATTTTTGTAAGCATATATTCACCGCCAATTTCTGCAAGACTGTCTCCTATAATTACAATCTCCGGATTCAGCTGATTGATAACATTTATAATCCCGACAGCCAGATATTCACACATTTTATCAAACTCTTCCCGGACAAGACTGTCTCCTTTTTCCATTGCATTCTTTAGCATGCTCTGTGTCAGGAATCCTTTCTTTTCGTATTCTTCCCGAACACAGGATTCTTCCCCCTTCGCCAGACGAGTACGTATATTTTTCTTAAAAACAAGCAGGGAACAATACATTTCCAGACACCCGTAATTCCCACATTCACACCGCGGTCCACAATAATCAATCGTAGTATGACCAATTTCCCCTGCAATTCCCAAAGCGCCTTTTAAAAGCATACCGTTCGAAATAATTCCGCAGCCAATTCCCTGTCCGGCTACGATATATGCCATATCTTTTCTGGAAAGACTTTTTTCATAATTCCACAACTGCGCAAAAGCCCCCGCATTGGCATCATTTTCAATATAAACCGGAATATTAAAATCTGCCTGCAAAAGTGAACTGATCGGACTTCCATCCCATCCGACCAGGTTCGTGACAAACACAACCTCGTCCCCGTCCATTTTATATGGTCCCGGTACGGCCACTCCAACAGCTAACGTCTGAAACTCCTGCTTGTGTGCTTCTATCATACCGTGTATCTCTGTTGTAATCCGTCTGATACTTTCCGATACCGAGTCTGTTTCTTCCATTTTAAAGTATCTTGTATCTCGTATCTCCCCGGAAAGCCCAATAAGGCTTACCCCAAAATATTCTCTCGTGACCATAACTCCTGCCACACAGAATTTTTCTCCGTTAATCCGGATTCCAATGGATCTGCGCCCTTTATCTCCGCTTAAAAGCCCGTCTTCTACCACAATCCCCAACTCTATTAACTCTTTTACTATATTTGTGATCGTTGCTCTCTGCAGTCCGGAAAGTTTCGCAATTTCCGCCCTCGACGCAAGCTTTTCCTGACGTACAAGCCTTAATACAAGCGTACGGTTAATTTTTTGCTGTTTTTCCTGATTAATACTTTTTTCTGTAGTCATTCAATTCCCCCTACTAAAAAAAGGGCGCTGTACATCCTGTACAGCACCCTTTCATTATCTCTTTATTTCATTTCCAGTCCTGTCTGAGTAGATGGATTTGTTTCTGCTAATGCGTCTTCGTATAACATATAATAAGCTGCAGCAGACCATGAGAAGTTCTTAGTATGAAGTCCCTCTCCTGTAACCGGATTATAGTTTTCATGAATCGGACCATCTGTCAGCACACCTTCTGCTCCATCGAAAAGTTTATATGCAAGCTCTGTTGCTTCTTCCTCATATCCGTAGTTCTGAAGTGACTCAACTCCGTATAACGCCTGATCCAGCCATACAGGTCCTCTCCAATAACGGGACGGATTAAACTTATCATTGTCAAAAGATGCTGTCGGCATCGGAACTCTCAGGTTGAATTTGCCTTCATCCATCATGTTATCCTTTACCTTCTCTGCTCTGTCTGCCGGTGCTAATTTAGCCCAAAGCGGCATCCAGCCTTCTGTTCCTTTTCCTCTGTTAGTCAGGATTTTCTTTTCAGAACCGTCTTCATTAATCTGTAAATCGTAATAGAATCCAGTTTCCTCATCCCACATATTTGTATTAATATATTCTGCGAGCTTTTCTGCTTCTGCTTCATATTTTGCAGCATCTTCTGTTTTTCCAAGTTCCTCTGCTATAGATTTCAGGAAGCCTTTTTCTGCATAAAGCATTGCATTCAAGTCTACTGATTCCTGATTAAGAGAATATCCAACTACTTCTCCCTCTGCATTTTTATTTTCATATACAAGTACGCCGATATCGTCCGGTCCGTTTCCTTCCTGGTCAAAACGAGTTGCGTTATCCATACCGCTTTCCCATGCAGCAGCTTCAATAATGTTTTCCACATTTAATAACGGTTTATCGTTTTCATCCTTCAGGATATTTCCATCTTCATCTTTCTGATAATGCGCCTTATGAACCATGCCGCCGTATTCTGCAACACCATTGTGGTCTGTATCACGGTTAGTATACCACCAATCGTGATATGCCGTCAACTTAGGATACATCTCTTCAAGGAATGCTTTGTCTCCGCCTTCCTGATAAGTTTTCCAAACGCCCCATGCAGCAAGAGGTGGTTTAGAATTACGGTAATTTCCTGAATTTTCGCCGTAGCTGAAACAGTCAATAATAGTTCCTGCATCCTGTGGACGTTCAGGATCATTGTCCTGAATCTGGTAATCAAACATACATCTGATTCCATCTGCAGCAAGCTGAGGATCAAATCCCGCAATACCAGCTGCATTTTTCCATGTATCCCAGCCCCATACACCAATAAATCCAGAGTATGACATGGATGGAATTAAACCACTGTGTTTGAATTTTCCTGCTGGACTTCTCCAGTTTGTGACAAGAGTTTCCATAGCTTTTACCGCAGCATTTTTATATGGTTTTGCAACACCATCTTCTTGCTCAAATGTTTTATCCAAATATCCCTGCCATCTTGTGCGATTGTCCTCAAAAGGTTTCTCTGGATCTGCAAAAAGTGTTTTTACTACTTCTGCTTCGTTTGCAGCTTCATCTGCTGTAAATGTATAACTTTCTGCAGTGTATGTTACATATGGTGTTCCTTTTTCGATTGTAATCGGTTTTGTTGTTTTAGACACATAACTCATCTTGTCTTCTGAAAGCTCAGTAGATACCTCTTCGTTATGACGAATTGTATACTTTGTATCTTCTGTTGTTGTCCATGCATCAGAATATTCTTTAAATCCTACCTGCACTCCGTTTTCAGAATCTTCAAATGTGGCATTTGTAGGATAAGATTCTCCCCATGCTTTGTTCTCTGAAAATAATTTACCTTCCCACGCAACATCAAGAACAAGTGGCTCATCTGAATAATTTTCAATTGTTGTACGAACATAGTTTGTTCTATTGCTTGCAAAGATAAGCTCTAATGTTACTTTGTACTCATCACGTTCTTCATAATACTGCATTAATTTTCCAGGATAGTATGCAACATATGGCCACCTTGCATCTGCCAGGTTGATTTCCTCTCCGTTCGCTTTTGTTAATTTCAATCGGCTGATGCAGTCTGATAAATTCATACCTGTATCCTGTCCGATGATCTGAGGTCCTGCAAAGCCACCAAATGTATCAAGATCATCAAGACCATGCAAATAATATCCGTGCCATGCTCCCATATCTGAAAATACATTATATTTGTCTGTTGCATAATGTGAATACAATGTTTCGTCTAATCTTGCCGTTGCATCCAGAACATTTGCAAAGTCTTCCTGCTTGTAAAGAGATTCTGCCTGAACATTTACGCTTCCCATCATTCCTGCTGTCATACAGGCAGCCATAACTAAGCTGATTCTCTTATGTATTTTTTTTCTCATACCCGTCTCCTCATTATCCATTGATATTTTCTGTTACGCGCTAAATAACCGATTATTAGTTCATTAGTTTTATTTGTCAATTAGATTAACAAATCTAAGGTTAGTATATGCCCTATCCCTTACATTGTCAACACTGTTTGTTTTTTTCGTCATTTTAGTCATATTTGACAGTTTATTTTTGTGCACTTTTCATAATTCAATACTCGCAAACTGTGAAAAGAACAACTGTAAAAAACCAAACTCCCTTAAATTTTATCAGAATGCATAATGGTCTTTATTTGCGCTACCAATGTTGAATTTAACTTTCATGAAAGATATAAT
>UQJE01000030.1 GCA_900541345.1 uncultured Blautia sp. | reverse complement strand
GGAGAAGACAATAAAAACTATGTAGAGCCAGATATTAGCGTTATATGCGACAAAACCAAGCTCACAGACAAAGGCTGTAACGGCGCCCCTGATTTTATAATCGAGATTGTTTCGCCAGGCAGCCGTAAAATGGACTATTCTACAAAAAATGCCCTTTACTCTGATTTTGGTGTCCGGGAATACTGGATTGTTGATCCTGTAAAAGAAAGAACTACTGTATACCGATATGAGGAAGATGCCGCTCCTATGATAACTCCATTCTCTATGCCTATTACAGTAGGAATTTATCAAGACTTTGCTATTACAATTGCAGAGCTTTTAGACTAAAGAAAAACCGTCCCAGTTCCAACACGGGGACAATTCACGATGAATTCAAGAAATTTTCACTTGTAAAATCAATGAAAGGATGGTGGTATTATGAATAAAGATGAGTTTTCTATGGAATTACAAAAAATTCATGAACGAGTTTTATCAAAATCCCTCAGCGAAGATGAAGCAAACAACTATACCGAATCTTTGTTTGAATCAATTAAGCACATTGATGAAAACGGCGAAGAATTTTGGTATGCCAGAAAGTTGTCTAAAACCCTAGAATACAAAGATTTCCGTAATTTTGAATTAACTATTTTCAAAGCTATGGATTCATGTCGGAACAGCGGATACAACATTTCTGACCATTTCGGTGAAGTCACCGAGATGGTACCTATTGGTTCAAACGCCAAAAGAGGATTTCCGAGTTATAAATTATCCAGATGCTTGTTATTTAATAGTAATGAATGGCGATAGTTCTAAAAAAATCATAGCCCTTGGTCAGACATACTTTGCTGTAAAAACCAGGCAACAAGAATTAATAGAGAATTTTGACGACTTAACAGAAGATAAAAAACGACTCGCGATTCGCAATGAGATGACTGCCCATAATAAATCACTTGCAGAAGCAGCTCAGATGGCTGGCATTGAAACAGCCAGAGATTATGCTATTTTTCAAAATAAAGGCTATCAGGGTCTGTACGGCGGTTTAGGCGCAAAAGAGATTCATGAACGCAAAGGATTGAAAAAGAGCCAGAAAATATTAGATCATATGGGAAGCACTGAATTGGCTGCTAATCTTTTCCGTGCTACACAAACGGATGAAAAATTACGCCGGGAAAATATCGTTGGCAAGACAGTTGCCAACCAAACCCATTATGAAGTTGGTAAAAAAGTACGACAGACAATTTCTGAACTCGGCGGAACTATGCCAGAAGATTTACCAACGCCATCCAAAAGTATTCAACAAATAGAAAAGGAACAGGGTAAGCTCCCTGAAAAATAAGAAAAACCGTCCCTGCGCCAACAGAGACGGTCCTACATCCGAAGATGTATGTATATTTTTTTGCAGGAATATTGTATCATCTTCGGGCAGCCATCGCAAGCGGAACCTTTGTTCCTGCTGGCTGTTATTTTTATACTCATTTTTAAGGAGATGGTAAAATGCCGAAGAAAAAAAGAAAGAAATACCCAAAACTCCCCTCCGGATTTGGCACTATCCGATACCTGGGATCCGGCAGGCGAAACTGTTATGCTGTACACCCTCCTGCCGTTGTAGACGCTCTGGGACACGTTCAGCGTCCTGCTGCCCTCTGCTATGTAGATGACTGGGTAAAAGGCTTCACGGTTCTCACAGCATATAAGGCAGGTTCTTATGAGCCGGGAATGGAAAAGGAATTGGAAGTCAAAAATACTCTTGATGCAGATGTATTAATTCAGCGCATTGTGGCAGATTATTCTACCATTAAAGGTGTTGAGGATAAGCATCCGGAAATCCGGGAACTTACTTTTTCCGATATATACCAAAAATTTTACAGATGGAAATTTGAAGAAAATAAAACAAGAGAGTTTTCCGATGGGCTGCGCAGAGGTCTGCAGGCAGCATATAAGAAATGTGAGCCTCTTCACAATCGTATTTTTGCAGATTTAAAGTACCGCGATTTCCAAAGTACAGTAGATACGAAAGCCGAAAGATACGGAAGCGCAAACTGGATGGTCACTCTCATGAAGCAAATGAGTAAGTTTGCTGTGATGTATGAATACATAGAGGAAGATAAAACAGTCCACTTAAAAGCAAACCGTCCAGATGACAGTGAACATGGCGTGCCTTTCAGCGAAGAAGAATTAAAAATTTTATGGGAAAACAAAGCGCATCCTGTAGCAGAATTTCTTCTGATTATGTGCTACTCCGGTTATCGTATCAAGGCATATCGAACCATGCAGGTTTTTCTTGAAGAAAAGTATTTTCTCGGAGGAGTAAAAACAGAATCCGGAAAAAACAGAATGGTTCCCATTCATTCTGGAATACAGGAACTTGTAGAAAGGCGATTAAAAAGAGACGGGGGATTATTGACTACCACAGAAGATACTTTCCGCAAACACCTGTATCCTTTTCTTTCCAGTGTAGGAATTGAAAGACACACTCCGCATGACTGCAGGCATACCTTTTCTATGCTCTGCGAAAAGTATCAGGTAAATGAAAACGACAGAAAACGTCTTCTCGGTCACTCTTTCGGGAATGATTTGACAAATGCCGTTTACGGACACCGTTCCCTGGAAGATTTAAGAACCGAAATTGAAAAAATACAGCTTCCGGATTTGTGACTAACTGTGACTAATCGTCCCGTTTTATCTCATTATAAGACTTGATAAAAACAAATATCCCGAACCCGGAAAACCGCATAAAATAAGGAAAAACGCGAAAAATCAAGGTTTCTCTTAAAACAATGCCCTTTACAAACTTTTTACACTCCGATATAATATCTCCATAAATCCGAAGAACAATCCGGAAATACATTCGCAGAACAACAGAAAGGAGTTCCCATGAGTCAATCATCATTTGGAAAAAAATTTGTAGTTACAACCTGGGGCGAATCTCACGGAAAAGCACTTGGCGCAATAGTAGATGGCTGTCCAGCCGGTCTTTCCCTCGAAGAAAAAGATATTCAGCGTTTTCTTGACAGACGTCGTCCCGGACAAAGCCGCTACACCACCACCCGCAAAGAGGGTGACGAGGTCGAAATCCTCTCTGGTGTTTTTGAAGGAAAAACAACAGGAACACCGATTTCTCTCATGGTCCGAAATACAGACCAACGCTCCAGAGACTATGGAAATATCGCTTATTCCTATCGCCCGGGACATGCAGACTATACATATGACCAGAAATACGGCATTCGTGATTACCGCGGCGGAGGACGTTCCTCAGGTCGTGAAACAACAGGCCGCGTCGCCGCCGGAGCTATTGCAGCAAAGCTTTTAAAGGAGCTTGGAATTTCCTTTTTTACATATACCCGTTCTATCGGTCCTGTTTCTATCTCTTCCTTTAATGAAAAAGAAATACAAAATAATGCGTTCTATATGCCTGATGCAGAAGCTGCTGCAAAAGCCGGAGAATATCTGGAACAATGCATGAAAAATCACGACAGTGCAGGCGGTATCATTGAATGCCGTATTCAGGGCGTTCCTGCCGGTCTTGGCGATCCTGTATTTGGAAAGCTGGATGCTGAGCTCGCAAAAGCACTCATGTCTATCGGCGCTGTAAAAGCCATAGAAATTGGAGACGGCATTCAAGTCACTTCTCTGAACGGCTCCACAGACAATGACGGCTTTTGCATAAAAGACGGAAATGTATGTAAAACCTCTAATCACTCCGGCGGGATTATGGGGGGAATGAGCGACGGAAGTGAAATTATTCTCCGCGCCCATATAAAACCCACACCGTCTATCAGTCAGCCACAGCATACCATCACAAAAAACGGCGAAGAGTTTGACATGGTTATTCACGGACGGCACGACCCGGTTATTGTTCCGAGAGCCGTCGTTGTTGTAGAAGCTATGGCTGCCCTCACTATTACAGACGCACTCTTTTCCAACATGAGCGCACGGCTGGACCGCATTCTTGATTTTTACAAAAAATAATTCAAAAAAGGATATTCAAAGAGTATTTCTGGTTTCTCTTTGAATATCCTTTTCTAATTTCCTGTTTTTTATTCTTCTTCCGGAACTGCCCAGATGTGAATGCTGTTCGGCATGTCTACCTTTAATGGCTTTCCGTTCATAACAATGATATTCTTTTCATAATCAATGGAAAATACCGTGATGGTATTGCTTGCGTGGTTTGTTACTGCGAGATGCTTATCATCAGGGAAAATCACAATGTCCTTCGGATAATCTCCACTAATAGGAAGAGTAAATTTCTTTGTAAGAATACCATCCTCCGGATTGATTTCAAACATGGAAACTGTATTTTCTCCTGCAGTTGTACAGAAAAGATGTTTTCCGTCATTGGCAAGTGTTAAGCCGCTTGCCGCATTATGCACAGCATCCTGATCTTCTGCTTTCTGCAGAGTACTGATCGTCTGGATCAATTCAAATTCCGGATGTTTCCCTGTTCCATCATATGTATAAACACGAATTTCGTTACTCAGCTCACAGAGAAGATACGCATACTTTCCATCGTCACTGAAACGGATAATACGAGGAGCGGTCTCTCTGGGACATCTTAAAATATCAACAAGTTCCAACTTATGTGTTCTCTTATTGATGCGGTAAATTTTTACCTGATCAATTCCATTGTCTACTGCACAGAGATACTTGTTATCCGGTGTGGGGCGCACACAGTTCACATGCGGTCTGAAGTTTCTCTCTGCCACACTGCCAAGGCCTTTATGAAAAACACCATCCATAAGACTTCCAAGGCTTCCGTCACGATGCGTATGCACAACCGTTACTTTTCCGTCATGATACCCTGCCACGTAAAGATATTTTCCATCCACATCTGTGGCAAGATAGCAGCCTCTCATACCGTCAATGTCAACACTGTTCATTCGTGCCAGATCGCCGTCTTTATCCCTTTCAAAAACAGCAACACCCTCATCTTCTATGGAATACAGGTATTTCCCGTTTTTGGAAACAGCGGTATGTGAAGAGTTACTTACCTCCACTTCGTTTCTCTCTGTAAGAAGCCCCTTTTCCACGTCTACATCATATACTTTTATTCCTTTACTGACTCCGTGAGTATAAGAGCCCACATAAGCCACGTATTTCTTTTTGCCCATTTTGTCCGCCTCCTAATCGCCTTTATAAAGTGATTCCATTATAGCATAAACTGTTTCTATGAACAAGTTTACTTCTGCGAAAAATACTTTTTCACGGCATCAAGAGTCTTTTCGATTGCCTCATCAGTATGTGCATCCGAGAGGAACATTGCCTCAAACTGAGACGGCGCCATATGGATTCCCATACCAAGCATTCCTTTGAAATACTCTGCAAAGGCTTTTGTGTCGGAAGTTTTTGCAGACTGATAGTCCACTACTTCTTCTTCTGTAAAGAAAAGACTTGCAAGAGAAGAAATGTGGTTGAGCTGATAAGAAAGCCCCTCTTCTTTCAAAAGGTTTTTCATTCCTCCGTAAAGCTTCTCTCCTTTTTCCTCCAAACCTTTATAAATCTCAGGGTGCGCATGAAGATACTTTAACTGAGTAAGACCTGCTGCCATGGCAATAGGATTTCCACTTAATGTTCCCGCCTGATATACAGCTCCTACTGGAGAAACCATCTCCATAATTTCTTTTCTTCCTCCGTATGCACCTACCGGCATTCCTGCTCCGATAATTTTTCCATAAGTTACCAGATCCGGTCTCACGCCAAAATACTCTGCCGCACCCCCAAAAGCAAGACGAAAACCTGTAATTACCTCGTCAAAAATAAGAAGCGCACCGTATTTGTCGCAAAGGCTTCGAAGCCCCTTTAAGAATCCCTCTTTTGGAGGAACCACTCCCATATTTGCACCTACAGGCTCTACAATTACTGCTGCTGTTTCTCTCTCTGCCTGCTGAAGAAGCTCCTCCACACTGGAAAGATCATTATATACTGCTGTCATAGTATCTTCTGTACAGCCTTTTGGCACTCCGGCGCTGTCAGGAACGCCGCTTGTCATCACACCGGAGCCGGCACTTACCAGCATAGCATCGCTGTGCCCATGATAGCATCCTGCAAATTTAATAATCTTATTTTTTCCTGTAAATCCTCTTGCCGCCCGAACTGCACTCATCACTGCCTCTGTACCGGAATTCACCATTCGGATCATTTCTATATGAGGAATGTTTTCGCAGATAAACTCTGCCATTTCCACCTCTATTTCTGTTGCACAGCCAAAACTCAAACCATTTTCACATGCTTTTACAACGCTTTCTTTAATTGCAGGAAAATTATGTCCGAGAATCATAGGACCCCAGGAATCAATATAATCAATGTAACGATTCCCGTCTACATCGTAAATATAACAGCCATCCGCCTTTTCAATAAATCTGGGAGCTTCTCCGATTGCACCGTAGGCACGGACCGGGCTGTTTACGCCTCCCGGAATTCTTTTTACTGCACGTTCAAATAACTGCTCTGATTTTGTCATCAGCCAATTCTCCCTTCGTCCATAAATTTTGCAAGCTCTTTTGCAAAATAAGAAATGTAAATCTGTGCGCCTGCACGATAAGCGCCAACAGCCATTTCACAGATGATTTTTTCCTCATCAATCCATCCCATCTGGGCTGCTGCCTTGACCATTGCATACTCTCCGCTCACACTGTACGCCGCCATTGGAACGTTTGTCACTTTGGAAATTTCAGAAATCAAATCATGATATGCAAGAGCAGGTTTTACCATAATAATATCTGCCCCCTCTTCAATATCAGCAAGTGCCTCTTTCATTCCTTCCCGCCTGTTGTGAAAATCCATCTGGTAGCTTTTTCTGTCTCCAAAGGAAGGCGCAGATCCTGCCGCATCACGGAAAGGTCCATAAAAGGCAGACGCATATTTTACTGCGTAAGACATAATTGGCGTTTCCTTATGTCCGTTTCCATCAAGACATTCTCTAATTGCCCTCACACGTCCATCCATCATATCAGAAGGCGCTACCATATCCGCTCCTGCCTCCACGTGAGAAAGCGCTGTTCTTGCAAGAAGCGTCAGGGTTTTATCATTTTCCACCTCATGACCGCAGAGAACGCCGCAATGTCCATGGGAAGTATATTCACACATACATACATCTGTAATATAATACAGATTTGGAAATTCCTTCTTTGCAGAGCGCAAAGCTCTCTGTACAATCCCATCCGGATCATATGCCCCGCTTCCCACTTCGTCCTTATAATCCGGAATACCGAACAGCATAACGCTTCCCACACCTGCTTTTGTCAGGCGTTCCAGCTCGTAAGGAAGTCTGTCAATGCTGTATCGGTACTGTCCAGGCATGGAAGGAATCTCCTCCTCAATACCCACGCCTTCTTTTACAAAAAGGGGATAAATAAGAGAAGATTTATCCATTCTTGTCTCCCGTACCATTTTTCGCAGTGTTTCGCTGCCTCTTAACCTTCTTGGTCTTTGAATCAGTTCCATGTTTCCTCGCTCCTTTTCATGTCTTCCACCAGGGCAATGAGGCTGTCAATGGTGGCTTTTTCCGCCATATAAGTTTTCATTCCCAGAGAATCCGCTGCCGCCTTTGTCTGTTTTCCAATGCAGGCAGCTTTTATTCTTGTATAATCAAGTCCTTCTGTTCCTTCTGCAAATCCTTTTACAGTAGAAGCACTTGTAAACACAACGCAATCTATATTTCCTTCTTCAAATTCTTTCTTTTCGTCTATGAGAAGACTTTTTTCATAATGGGTTGCATAAGTAGGGATATCTTCTACAACAGCACCTGCTTTTTCAAGAAAAGCTGTCAGATTTTCATTTCCCTTTTCCGCTCTTGGAATCAGAATATGCTCTCCTTCGAGAATCATCTCTCCAAGCTCTCTTCCAAGAGTATCTCCATCATAAACAGAAGGAACAAAATCCGCAAAAAGCCCTTTTTCCCGAAGTTTTTTCTTTGTTCCCTCTCCGATGACCGCAATTCTTATATTTCCAAGGGCCCGCACATCTTTTTCTCTTTTTGCCATTTCCTGAAAAAAGACTTCCACTCCTGTAGGACTTGTAAATACAAGCCATCTATATTTTTCCAACTGCTCCATCGCCTCATAAAGACGACTCTGATCAGAAAGAGGCTCTGTACAGATAGAAGGAAGTTCAAGTACTTCCGCACCCTTTTCACGAAGCTTACGGGAAGTTTCTGATACAAGACTTTTGGGTCTTGTTACAAGCACCTTCCACCCTGCAAGAGGCATTTCTTCATACCAGGCAAATTCCTCAGAAAGGCTGCACACCTTACCAACTACAATAATCGCCGGCGTCTCAATGCCCTGTCTCTCTACTTCCTGAGGCAGAGTGGAGACAGTTGCCACAATCCGTTTCTGTCCTGCTGTGGTTCCTTTTTGTAAAATGGCGGCAGGCATATCCGGTGTCATTCCTCCATCTAAAAGCCCCTGACAAATATCGGAAAGCGCGGAAACTCCCATAAGAAATACAAGTGTACCCTTTGTATCTACAAGAGCCTTAAAATCAATATCATACTCTTTTCCTGCTCGTTTATGTCCTGTAATAATATGAAGGGAAGAACAGAAATCTCTGTGTGTAACAGGAATTCCATTATATGCAGGGACTGAAATAGAAGAAGTCACCCCGGGAACAACCTCATATGGAATTCCATTGGCTTTTAAAAGTTCAAGTTCCTCTCCTCCACGTCCAAAAAGGAATGGATCCCCTCCTTTTAAACGTACCACTCGGTATCCCTTCTGTGCTTCTTCAAGAAGTACCTGATTTATTTTTTCCTGTGCCATAGTGTGATGGCTGGCACGTTTTCCCACATTAATAAGACGGGCATGTGGGGGAATCTGCGAAAGTACGCCCTGCCCCACAAGGCTGTCGTACACCACAACCTCCGCATTTTTTAAAATCTCCATACCTTTTATGGTAAAAAGTCCAATATCTCCCGGACCGGCTCCTACAAGCCATACTTTTCCATTTGTCATTCTGTCTCTCCTTTTTCTGCCGCATCACGAAGCTGCTTTGCCAGGGTTATGCCGAGTGCTTCCCCCTCTTCTTTTTTTCCGCGAATACTTCCGACAAGAAATATTTTTTTCTCCTCGCTGTAATAAAGTCCACGAATAAAAATTTCATCTTCCTTTGTTTCTGCATAGGCAGCAACAGGAGAAGAACAGCCTCCGTTTAAATATTTTACATAGGAACGCTCTGCATTTCCACAAATCCAGGCATCTTCATCACAGTATCCATCAAGGAAAGCGTAATCTCTGTTTTCGCATCCCTGTACTGCAAGGATCCCCTGTCCTGCCGCAGGTATCATCTCATCCGGTGTAAAATACCGACTGATCCTATCGGTAAGTCCAAGTCGTTTTAATCCTGCCGCAGCCAGAATAAGCCCTGCATATTCCCCCTCGTCGAGTTTACGAAGGCGCGTCTGAAGATTTCCCCGGATGCTTTTTACTTCCATATCCGGATACAGTTTTTTTAGCTGCAGCGTTCTTCTAAGGCTGGAGCAGCCAAGAGGTTTTGATGGATCCAGCTCTTTTACTCCTTCCGGAAGAACCAAAACATCTCTTGCATCCTCTCTTTTTGAAAAAGCAAGAAGAGGCAGTTCTTTCGGAACCTCCATAGGCATATCTTTTAAGCTGTGAACAGAAAGCTGACTTTTTCCATCAAGAAGAGCTCTGTCAAGTTCTTTTACAAAAAGCCCCTTTCCTCCAATCTTATCAAGAGTTCTGTCAAGAATCTTATCCCCTGTTGTTTTCATGGTAAGAATCCTTACATTCATATCCGGATTCTTTTTCTTTATGTAATCGCGCACCATTTCACTTTGCAGCACAGCAAGCTTACTCTCTCTGCTGCCGATCACCACTTCATTCTTCATAGTCTGATTCTCCTGCTGTCTTTTCCAGTGCATTTTCAATTTCTTCCCGCACTCTTTTTGCTTTTTTATGGTCAAGTCCGCTGGCTGTAATTCCCACCACGACCTCATCTTTCATAAATACTCCCGGAAAATAAAAATCACATTTTTCCCTGTCACTTGATACATTTACATAGACGCCCTCTTCCTTACAGACTCTGTAAATGTCATCGTTTAATTTCCTGTCATTCGTGGCGGCGATTACCATATACGCCTGTCGGAAATCCGAACGCTTTACCGGGCGATTTAAAATCTGAATCTGCCCTGCTTTTCCGAGTTCAGAAAGCTCCACTGTAATTCTCGGAGCAATCACTGTCACATTTCTTGTAAAAGAAAGAAGTGTCTTTACTCTTCTTGTAGCAATATTTCCTCCCCCAACCACTACGATACTCTTATCTGACAAATCCACAAACATGGGAAAATACCGTTTATTCTTCATATAATTTCTCCAATCCTGCCACACATTCAAGAAACGCATCCTGATTTAGACTGTCCCGAAGTCCGAAAATCAGTTTATTTATCACCTTTCCTGCTGCCTGGTCTACTGCCTTTTCAAGATTTTCTCTGTCTGATTCTTCCATAGGTGTTTTCTTCAGTATTTTTGCAATGCGAAGATTCAAATCATGCACTGCCTCTTCTTTAATATCCTGAATGCGTGGAATAATGTCGCGTCCGTCAAGCCACTGATAAAATTCATCCATCTGCTCCCGGACAATTTTTCCCGCTGCCTCCAGATGTTCCTGCAGTTCCTCTGTGTTTTCATCAAAGTGAAAACTATCCATATCATACAGGGTAACCCCTTCTGCATGTCCCACCTCAGGTTCGATATCTCTCGGTACTGCCAAATCAATTAAAATCAGAGTTTTTTCCAGCTCCAGATTTTCAAACTGCTCCTCTCTTAATGTAAAGTTCGGGCTCGCCGTAGCGCTTACTACAAGGTCGCATTTCGGAAGATACTCCATACGTTCCCCGTAATTGATTCGTTTACAGCCGACCGGAATGTTGACAACACCGCTTCTGTACTGGCGCACCGTTACTGTTACATCTGCCCCTTCCTCTTTAAGCGTCTGAGCTGCCACCTTTCCCATTTCTCCGTTTCCAATCACCATACAGGTTTTTCCACAAACAGAATATCCCTGACTTTTCAGCATTTTTACCGCCTGGTGAATAACAGAGGGATTTCCGTGGGCAAAAGGAACTTCTGTCTTTATTTTTTTTCCTGCTGTCACTGCCATACGGAAAAGCACTTCCATTACACTGTCTGTAACAAAACATTCTCTCGCAAGACTTAACGCATCTTTGACCTGGGTAAGAATCTGGTCTTCTCCCAGAATCTGCGATTTCAACCCACTAGTGAGATAAAAAAGGTGTTCTGCTGCTTCTTTTCCCTCACGCTCTGTAAAATATTTTTTTAAAGAGGCATCGTGAATCCCTTTAAAATCACAGAGCCAGTCGTACAGGGGAAGTTCTGTATCCTCCTCCGCACTTACCCAAAGCTCCAGACGGTTGCAGGTCGAAAGTATAATACAGCCGCTGATCCCCGGACAGGATTTTAAAGCTTCCATTGCCTCCCCTGCATTTTTCTTTGTAAAGGCAAACTGGGCACGAACATCCACAGGTGCCATATTGTGGTCAATTCCAATCATGGAAATACGCATTTTTCTTCCATTTCCTCCAAACACTTTTTATCACGGAAAACAGCCCCGAAAACAAAATCCTGTTTCCGGAGCTATTTCGTATGTTTATTTTTTTAAAGAAGCTTATCAAGCTCTTCTCTGATTGCAAGAATAAAGTCTCTGCTGTTTAAAACAACCGGATTCTCGATTGAAGTAATCAGCGCAAGATCCTTTGTCATCTTTCCGCTTTCGATTACAGAAAGAGTCGCTTTCTCCAGTTTATCAGCAAAGTTTACAAGTTCTTCTGTACCATCAAGCTCTCCTCTTTTTCTCAAAGCACCTGTCCATGCAAAAATTGTTGCAACGGAATTAGTGGAGGTTTCTTTTCCTTCCAGATGACGATAATAATGTCTCTGTACCGTTCCGTGTGCCGCCTCATATTCATAATACCCATGAGGAGATACAAGAACAGAGGTCATCATGGCAAGAGAGCCAAATGCAGAAGATACCATATCGCTCATAACGTCTCCGTCATAATTTTTACATGCCCAGATAAATCCGCCCTCAGCCTTCATAATACGTGCTACAATATCATCGATCAGACTGTAGAAGTATTCCAGACCCTCCGCCTCAAATTTTTCTTTAAACTCTGTTTCATATACCTGATTAAACACTTCTTTAAATCTTCCATCATATGTTTTGGAAATTGTATCCTTGCTTCCAAACCATAAATCCTGATGTGTATCAAGCGCATAGGAGAAACAGCTTCTCGCAAAACTTTCAATGGAAGCATCCACATTGTGAAGTCCCTGAAGAACGCCGCTTCCATCAAAATGATGAATCAGTTCCTTCTTTTCTTCTCCGTCCTCTCCCTGAAATACAAGATACGCATCTCCCGGTTTGTCAATATAAAATTCTGTGTTTTTATAAACATCCCCATATGCGTGACGGGCGATGGTAATCGGCTTTTTCCAGTTTTTTACGCACGGTTCAATTCCTTTCACCACAATCGGAGCACGGAATACCGTTCCATCTAAAATTGCACGAATTGTTCCATTTGGACTTTTGTACATTTTTTTCAGGTCATACTCGCTCATACGCGCTTTATTTGGAGTAATCGTTGCACATTTTACAGCTACACCATACTTCTTTGTAGCTTCTGCCGCGTCAATCGTAACCTGGTCATCTGTCTCGTTTCTGTGTTCCAAACCAAGGTCATAATACTCTGTTTTTAAATCAATATATGGAAAAAGCAGTTCTTCTTTAATAATCTGCCACAGGATTCTTGTCATCTCGTCCCCGTCCATCTCAACAAGTGGTGTATGCATCTGAATTTTATCCATCATTATCCTCCATTTCTTCCTTTTTAAAGGGAAATATTTAAGCGGCTGCAGGACTCTGCAATCACTTTTTCAAGTTCCTCGTCTGTGAGCACTGTGACACGGCCTTCTTCATACTGCCGGTCTACCCATACCTTTATCATTGTAACAAGCTCAGAATTTTTGTCAATCTGTTTTTCACCTTTTAAGTGATAATGACTGTTCATCCAATGTGCAATTCCCGCTAAGCCTGAGGTGTTTGACACAGCAACCTCCACAGGGCGGTTCAAAAATTTCTCGGTATCAAATACATTGTAAATCTCTTCATTTTTCAAAAGACCATCTGCATGGATGCCTGCTCTTGTTACATTAAAATTTTTTCCCACAAAAGGAGTTCGCGGCGGAATTTTGTATCCAATTTCTTTTTCATAATATTCTGCAAGCTCAGTAATCACAGTAGTATCCATTCCACCCAAATTGCCTTTTAACTGAGCATATTCAAATACCATTGCTTCAAGAGGTGTATTTCCTGTTCTCTCTCCGATTCCGAAAAGTGAGGTGTTTACACCGCAGGCTCCATAAAGCCATGCAGTTGTAGAATTGCTTACCGCCTTATAAAAATCATTATGTCCATGCCACTCAATCAGTTCTGAGGGAACTCCTGCATGTACCATGATACCATAAATAATTCCCGGCACAGAACGGGGAATCACAGCTCCCGGATAATTGACTCCGTATCCCATCGTATCGCAGCAGCGCACCTTTACCGGAATACCGTACTGCTGGCGAAGTTTCATAAGCTCCAAGCAGAAGGGAATCACGTATCCGTAAATATCCGCTCTTGTAATATCCTCAAGATGGCAGCGCACGGCAACACCTATTTCCAGACATTCTTTTACAATGCTTAAATAATGCTCCATCGCCTGTTTTCGTGTCATTTTCATCTTGTAAAAGATGTGATAATCGGAACAGCTTACAAGGATTCCTGTCTCCTGCATTCCCATGTCTTTTACAAGCTGAAAATCCTTCTTATTTGCGCGAATCCAGCTTGTCACCTCGGGAAACTCGTACCCTCTCTCCATACATTTTTCTACGGCATCTCTGTCTTTTTTACTGTAAAGAAAGAATTCAGATGCCCGGATTTTTCCTTCCGGTCCTCCCAGCTTATGAAGATAATCAAAAATTCTTACAATCTGTTCTGTCGTATAAGGGGTACGCGACTGCTGACCGTCCCGAAATGTAGTATCTGTAATCCAGATTTCATCCGGCATATGATGTGGTACAATGCGGTCGTTAAATGCGATTTTGGGAACCTCTGAATACGGGAAAAGATTTCGAAATACATTTGGCTTTTCCACGTCCACCAGTGGATACATATGCTCTTCCAGTTGAAGAAGATTCGTCTGTTTGTTCATTTTTACACGCCTGTTTTCCATTTTTCTTCCTCCTATGACACTGACTGTTTCCATTTTACTCAAAAATCTTCCATTCGTCAACGCTTTTTCGCTTTACCACAAGAAATTTCTTCTGTTTTTTACAAACTCATGAAAGTTTTCATATTAAACCGTCCCCATCCCTGTTGATTTCTGGGAAGTCCCAAATCATCACAGCTTTCTTTCAGCATCATTTTGATTTCTACATTTGTAAGAAGCGGGTCTTTTTCCAGCATACAGGCAATTGCTCCTGACACAACAGGAGTGGACATGGACGTTCCGCTCTTTATACCGTATCCATCAGGTTTTCCCACTGCACAGGAAACAATCCGGTTTCCCGGAACAACAATATCCGGTTTGCAGACGCACTGAAATGTAGGTCCCCGCCCGGATACCGCCCCTTTTCCCTCGAGCAGATCGCTGGCTCCCACCGTAATCACTTTCCTGCTGCAGCCCGGTGCTGTTACACTTCCAGGTGCCGGCCCCTGATTCCCTGCTGCTGTCACAACAATAAATCCCATATCCCAAAGCTGTTCCACCCCTTCTATTAATGCATCATGATCCGTTCTCGTTCTGTAAGTTGTTCCCACCGAAATGTTTACTACACGAATATTATATTTTTCTTTATTTTTCATCAGCCAGGAAAAAGCTCTCAGAACATCTTCCTTATTTCCGTTTCCCAGGCTGTCAAGCACCTTCAGCGCAATGATATTACATTTCCCTGCAATCCCTTTATATTTTCCTTTGGAAGCTTTTCCGCTTCCTCCCAGAATCCCTGCAACATGCGTTCCATGACCGTTATCATCATAAGGCTTTTGCCTGTATGCCAGGAAATCAGAAAAAGCGCAGATGCGGTCTTCGAAATCTAATGCCAGTATCTAACGTCGCTACACCTACGCCTTTTCCTGTGTATGTTTTCTGTTCCATAATATACTCCAAAATCTTATAGGATTCTGGTATATTCTATTCAGATATGCTCTCTGTGTTGTCTCTGTCTGACACGGAGAGGATTATTTTTCAACCACTTTGCAATTAATTTTTTCTTTCATGTACTGAGCAAAAGCCTCCGGTGTTCCTACTTCAAAATCTGTTTTCTTTACCCAGTAGGAAAGATCCTCCGCTTTAATATAAAATGCTGTAGGAAGATTCCAAAATTCCTGCACCTCCATATAGGCAATAGTGGCAAAACGATTTCCCCAGCCATACTGAAATGTTTTCTCATAAAAGTAATAATTTGCCTTTATCACTCCTCCCGGTGCTTCCTTTATTGTTTTATTCGCCTTATGATATGGCATACTCAGCATCATGACAAAGGTACAGATTACTGTCACAACAACAATCAGCTCCAGCACACTTGCCGGAATAAGAAATGCAAGTACAATCTGCCCTGTTTCCTGTACAGACGTCCAGAGAAGAAGTCCCACATAAAGGAGCAGTACAATCCCTGCTGCCAGCATACTTCTGTGACGCAGCTTTCTGGTCGCCATTTTTTCCATCTGCACAATGTCCTCTTTTGAATAAACACTGTGCACCTTAAACATTGTGTTCTTCATAGAATCCCCTTTTCCTGTGTTATAGTCAAATAAAAATTATATCAAAATTTTATGCAAATTTCCACTATATTTTCATAAAATGTATAAACTTCTGTTATATGGAAATGCTGAAATTATAATTTGAAATTGTTTTATGGAGGAAACATTTATGATTTTATTTCTCATACTGTTTTTTGCCCTGCAGGGATTTGTTTTACTCTGCTGCGCTGCAGCAGGAAACGACCCAGTTTCCCAGAAGCTTTCGGATGAAGAACAAATGAATTTTCTCTCTGACTGGAACAGACGGCAAAGAGAAAACGCCTGAAATGAAAAACGGACAGTGCCATGAAGTTCACAGCTCTGTCCGCTTTTCGTTTATATAATAATGCACACTAGTCCGCCCTTGCTGTCGTTTACGATTTTCTGCATGGTGTCCTGAAGCTTTACCTGACTTTCCTCACTGATTGCCGCAACCTTCGTACGGATTCCGTCCTGCACAAGCTGTTCGATAGATTTTCCGAAAATATTTGTCTCCCAGATACTTTCGCCTCTTTCCCCACTCTCACCTATATACGTGATCAAATCCTTTGCCTGTTGCTCTGTTCCCACAATAGGTGCAATCTCCGTCTCGATATTTGCCTTTATCATATGAATGGAAGGACTCTTGGACCGTATTTTTACTCCGAATTTATTCCCCTGTTTGATCACAGCCGGCTCATCAAGCTGAATTTCTGAAAGCTCCGGCACCACCACGCCGTACCCTGTTCCCCTGACTGCCTCAAGAGCCGCCTGCACCTTTACATACTCCGCTTTCATAGCGGCAAGTTCTTTCATGGTACGGATCAGCTCATACTCACTTTCCATGTTTACTCCGCTTAAAGCACTCAGCATTTTATAATAATACTCATCATTAATCTGAATCCTCACACGGACAATTCCCGTAGCAAGACTTGCCTCCTCGAGAAGAATCTCCTGCACATATGGTCCCTCCAGATGAAGCGCCTCCTTTGTCACATGACAAATGCGCCGTATCTTTTTACATAATGTCTGTATCTGTGAAAGAATCTGTGCTTTGATCTCATGGTCTGCTGGAAGAATCTCCACCCATTTGGGAATAAAAAAACGAATTTCACTGACAGGAAATTCATAGAGAACCTTTTCCAGTATGCGGCTTACATCTTCTTTTCGAAGCTGTTCACAGTTTACCGCCATTGCCGAAACCTTATATTTTTCCTGAATCTCTTTTACAAGCTGCTGCGTTTCCTCTTTATAGGGAATCTGAGAATTTACAACTACAATAAAAGGCTTCTCCTGTTTTTTCAGAGCTTCTATTGTCCTCTCTTCTGCAGAAATAAAATTTTCTCTTGGAATTTCTCCGAAGCTTCCGTCCGTAGTCATCACAATACCAATTGTGGAATGCTGTGAAATCACTTTCTCTGTTCCAATCTGAGCTGCCTCATGAAAAGGAATCTCTTTTGCAGACCAGGGCGTTTTTACCATACGCTCTTTTCCGTCCTCCACATGACCTGCTGCATCTTTTACAAGAAATCCCACACAGTCAATTAATTTTATCCTCACCTTCTGTTCTCCCCCAAGAAGAACCGGTACGGCCTCCTTTGGAATAAACTTCGGCTCCACTGTGGTAATCATTTTTCCGGAACCACTTACAGGAAGCGCATCTCTTACTTCATCCTGTTTTTCCTCACGGATTCCCGGCAAAGCCGCCGTCTCCATAAACCGTCTGATAAATGTTGATTTTCCTGTACGGACAGGTCCTACAACCCCTATGTATATATCTCCGCCGGTGCGTGCCTGAATATCCCGGTAAACCTGAAAATTTTCCATATTAAAAGCCCCCCTGCCTATATTCACACAATCCCATGTATTGCTACAATATATGCAGGAGAGCCATCCTCTATGTCTTATTTTTTATATCAGTTTCTGAAAGACTTTCTCTTCTTAGGCAAAGTCTTACCAAAGACATATTTAATAGGTATCATTATGAAGAAGCTCGTGCTCCTTTCCCTTTAAAAGTCCTTCATACAACTCAATCACAAGCGGATTTTCATCTGATTTCTTAATGATCATGGTATTATCTGCATTATAAAGTCCTTTCGCTCTTGCAGCCTTTGTTCTGGATCCGGCTCTTGTAGGCTGTCCGCCTCCCATAATGCATCCGCGGCGACATGCCATGACTTCAATGAGATGATACTCCGCTTCACCGTTTTTCACTCTTTCCATTACTGTCCTTGCATTTGCAAGACCGCTTGCCACGCATACCTTAATTTCCATTCCCTTGTACGGAACAGAAAATTCTTTAATGCCTTCCTCTCCGCGAACGCCACACTCAGAAATCGCCTGCATGGCTTCCTTTGTATGCTCCGGAGAAAGACGGCGAAGAACTGCTTCTGTCACACCGCCTGTTACACCAAAAATAACACCTCCGCCGGAACCGAAACCAAACGGCATATCACAGGCTTCCGGATCCAGCACTGCAAAATCAATACCAAAGTTATCAATCATGCGAATCAGCTCTGTCGTTGTAATAACAATATCCGTATCCTGTTCTCCCTTCGTAAAACTGTTTGGACGGATTGCCTCTGCTTTCTTTGCTGTACACGGCATAATGGATACCATAACCGTCTTCTTTCCTGCAGCATGTTCCGGATCCCTGAAGTATTCCTTAATGACAGCGGACATCATTCCCTGAGGGGAACGGCAGGTTGAAAGATTCGGAATATAATCTTTATACTGATCTGTAATAAATTTCACCCATGCAGGACAGCAGGAAGTGAGAAGCGGAAGATTTTCACCTTTCTCAATTCTTTCGAGAAACTCTGCAGATTCTTCCATAATCGTAAGGTCTGCGCTGAAAGCGGTATCGTAAACCTCATCAAATCCCATTCTGTGAAGAGCATTTACAATTTTCCCCATCACACTTCTTCCTTTTGTAAGACCATAATGATCTCCTACTGCGACACGCACAGCCGGTGCAATCTGAGCCACTACGCGAGTATCTTTATCTGCAAGGGCTTCCCACACCTCATCCATATGCGTTTTAATAGAAATCGCTCCTGTAGGGCAGAACACACGGCACTGTCCGCAATTGACACAATACGTCTCTGCAATTTTTTTATCAAAAGCAGGCATAACCATCGCTTCTGTTCCACGGAAGGCAAAACCAAGAGCTCCGATTCCCTGAAGTTCTTCACAGGCACGCACACAGTCTCCGCAGAGAATACACTTATTGGGGTCACGCACAAGCGAAGGAGAACTATCATCAATAGGACGAATTTCCCTTGTATTTTCAAATCGGATATTCCGCACTCCAAGACGATGAGCAAGTTCCTGAAGTACGCACTCTCCGCTTTTTACGCAGGTAGTACAGTCACGGCAATGAGCTGCCAGAAGAAGCTCCACAATCAGTTTTCTGTATTTTTTGATTTTTCCGGAGTTGGTATAAATCACCATTCCATCTCTGGGTTCTTCCGAGCAGGAAGCAAAGGTTCTTCCTCTGTCATCTTCTACCGTACAGAGGCGGCAGGCTCCAAAGGTGGAAACCTCTGAATGATAACATAAAGTGGGAATATTAATTCCTGCATTCCGAATGACGGAAAGAACATTTTTTTCATCGGTAAATTCTACTTTTCTACCGTCTATTGTCATAAATCCCATAGTATTTCCCCCTTCTATGCCTCTACATAAATGGCATCAAAGTTGCAGTTGTCCTTACATGCACCACACTTAATGCACAGATCGTTGTTAATGGTATACGGATGTTTGATTTTTCCGGTGATAGCTCCTGCCGGACAGTTCTTTGCACATTTTCCGCAGCCGATACAAAACTCCGGATTGATGTGGAACTGACGAAGGGCTATACAGACTTTCGCACGACATTTTTTATCTACAATATGCTCCTCATATTCTTTCCGGAAACGCTTCAGGGTGCTTAAAACAGGCAGCGGCGCACTTTTTCCCAGTCCGCATAATGCCATGCTCTGCACCATATTTGCAAGCTCTTCCAACTGGTCAAGGTCGGAAAGTTCCCCTTTTCCTTCTACGATTTTTTCCAGAATACCAAGCATACGTTTTGTTCCCTCACGGCACGGTACACACTTTCCGCAGCTTTCTCTCTGGGTAAAGCTCATAAAGAAACGTGCCACCTCTACCATACACGTATTTTCATCCATAACAACAAGTCCGCCGGAACCCATAATCGCATCCAGTTTCTTTACAGAATCGAAATCAAGCGGCTGGTCAAGCTGGTCAAGTACAAGGCATCCTCCGGAAGGTCCTCCAATCTGCACCCCTTTAAACGCAGCTCCGCTTTTTAATCCACCGCCAATATCGTAAATAATATGACGAAGTGTCGTTCCCATAGGCACCTCGATAAGACCTGTATTCTCTATGGAACCGGTAAGAGAGAATGTTTTTGTTCCCGGACTTCCCTCTGTTCCGATTGTTTTAAACCAGTCTGCTCCTTTTAAGATAATTCCCGGCACGTTTGCATAAGTTTCTACGTTATTTAATACGGTTGGTTTTTCCCACAACCCTTTTTCTACTGTACGCGGCGGTTTCACACGTGGCATTCCTCTGTTTCCTTCAATAGAAGCCGTAAGGGCAGAACCCTCTCCACATACAAAAGCACCTGCGCCTCTGTTAATGTGAAGATGGAAATTTACACCAGTGCCCATAATATTGTCTCCCAGAAGGCCGTATTTTTCTGCCTGTTCTATAGACATGCGAAGACGTTTAACAGAAAGAGGATATTCTGCACGAACGTAAATATAACCCTCTTCTGCACCTACTGCGTAAGCGGCAATAATCATACCCTCTATCATCTTATACGGATCGCCTTCCATTACAGAGCCGTCCATAAATGCACCTGGATCTCCCTCGTCACCATTACAAACTACATAACGGACTTTTTCCGGCTGTCTTGCCACCTGTGACCATTTCTTTCCTGCCGGGAAACCGGCTCCGCCTCTTCCTCTTAAATTCGATCTTGTAATTTCATCAATGACCTGCTCCGGTGTCATTTCTGTAAGAACTTTTACAAGAGCGGAAAATCCCCCGGCTGCTATGTATTCATCTATGGATTCTGCATCAATTTTCCCACAGTTTTCCAGAACAATTCTTGTCTGAAGGTTGAGAAAAGGAATATCATCCGGATGCGGACAGACTTTGTCTTCATGACGATAAAACAGACGCTCTACCGGCTGCCCTAAAAGCACTGTTCTCGATACAATTTCCTTACAGTCTTCCACCTGAACATGAACGTACTGGTAATCGTACGGCTCAATCCGCATAAGAGGTCCCAGCTCGCAAAGCCCCTGACAACCAGTGCGGACCACACCTACATGAGGTACGTCTTTCTGCATTTCTATCTGTACGCCTTCAATATCTTCACATAATTTTACCATCTCATCATAAATTTTCTGTGCGCCGGATGCCATACAGCCTGTCCCGGAGCAAATCAGAACACGACAGGTATAACTCTTTATATTTTCACGGATTTCTTCCTGTTTTTTTAATAAATCTTCTTTGCAGAGAATACTCATAAGCTTTCACCTCTCAATTCATTTAAAAGCTCCACCGCTTTTTCCGGGGTCATTTTCGGGTGCACTTCGTCATTTACTGTCAAAGTAGGTGCAAGCCCGCAGGCTCCAAGGCAGGATACCGTCTCTACCGTAAATAACATATCATCTGTTGTATGTTTTTTATGACTTAATCCAAGCTCTTTCATCATCGCCTCTTTTACAGGCATGGATTTTCTTACATGACATGCTGTTCCATCACATACTTTTATGACGTATTTTCCTTTTGGCTCAAAAGAAAAATTCTCATAAAAAGTTGCTACACTATAAGCCTTCGCTTCATTTACCCCAATCTGCTCCGCAACATAGGTAAGAAGCTCTCCCGGAAGATAACGATACTCTGCCTGAATGTCCTGCATAATAGGAATCAGTGAGGCAGCTTTCTTTCCGTAATGTGAAATAATTTCGTCCGTTTTTCTGTAATAAGACTGGTCTAACATTCAGTTCCCTCCTTATTTGGCAGTGTTATGTTTTGTGCAAAATTACCTTTTTTTATTTTTTCGCCATAAAGTTATGTTCTAATTATACATTAATACACCTGTTATCACAAGCAATTTATATATATTTTACTGCTTTTATCCGTTTAAAATCCATTGTAAAATGGCACTTTTTCAAATTATACAAAGCTTTTTCTATAACAATCCTGTTAAAAAATATACATTGCTTTTTCCGCCCTTTTCTTATATCATATATCTTATACAGTGCGTGGAAAACTAAAAATAAAGGAGATGCAAAATGAGAAATCTAGATACTCCGGTAAAACAAATTCGCCGGAAAATTTTTACAGAAATTGCAAAAGCGGGCTTTCAGTCGACAGACGAATCTCTGATTCACGATATTGAAGCCATTCCTTATAATATTGTGCAGGAACAGGCAAAATACCGAGACAGTATTTACAGAGAGCGCGCCGTTGCCAGCGAACGTGTTCGTCTTGCTATGGGACTTTCTCTCCGCCCAGAAAATAAAGCGGTTCATTTGACAGACGGTGTACAGGCAAGTAATATTGATGAAAAATATTATGAACCCCCGCTTATGCAGGTAATTCCTTCCGCCTGTGCAGCCTGCGCTCCCAATAAATATGAGGTCAGCAATATGTGTAAGGGCTGTGTGGCACACCCCTGTCTTCTTGTCTGTCCAAAAGACGCCATTTCTATCGTAAATGGAAAATCGTATATTGACCAGGAAAAATGTATTAAATGCGGAAAATGTAAATCTGTATGTCCATATGATGCCATCGCACACAAAGAACGCCCCTGCGAGCGCGCCTGCGGCGTAAAAGCAATTACAAGTGATTCACAGGGACGCGCCGATATTGATCAGGAAAAATGCGTATCCTGCGGAATGTGTATGGTAAGCTGTCCCTTCGGGGCGATTTCTGATAAATCTCAGATTTTCCAGCTTGCCCACGCTTTAAGAGAGGGAAAAGAAATCATTGCAGAAGTAGCACCTGCTTATATCGGACAGTTTGGTGATGATGTTACACCAGGAAAATTCCACGGTGCTTTAAAGGCACTCGGTTTCACTGCCGTTCACGAGGTTGCTTTTGGTGCCGATGTAGGTGCTGTTTCCGAAGCGCATCATTATGCCAAGGAAGTAGCAACAGGAAATATTCCTTTCCTCCTTACTTCCTGCTGCCCTTCCTGGTCCGTCATGGCAAAGAAGTTCTTCCCGGACATGATTGACAACATTTCCCAGGAACTTACCCCTATGGTAGCAACCGCACGAAAAATCAAGCAGGAGCATCCCGGCGCCCACGTTGTCTTTATCGGTCCCTGCGCTTCCAAAAAGCTGGAAGCAATGCGCACAACTGTAAGAAGCGATGTAGACTTTGTCGTAACTTTCGAGGAACTCTGGGGTATGTTTGACGCAAAGGGAATCAACCCTTCTGAAGTAGAAGATGCAGGAGAGCTTCACGATGCAACAGCAGCCGGAAGGGGATATGCCGTTGCAGGCGGTGTCGCAGGAGCAATTGAAGCCTGCTTAAAAGAATATTACCCAGACATACCTGTAAACATTGAACATGCTGAAAGCCTTGCCGAATGCAAGAAAGTTTTGGCGCTTGCAAAAGCAGGAAAATTAAAAGGCTGTATGATTGAGGGCATGGCATGTCCTGGCGGCTGTATGGGCGGTGCCGGAACAAATGCACCATTTACAAAATCTTCAAAAGCCCTGAAAAAATTTGTAGCGGAATCCACCCCAAAAATTCCGGATAAAGAACTTGAAAATATGGAATTAAAATAATTTCGAACAAAACGGGCAAATCCGCCCATGACGCAAAAATTCCCCTCGCAGCAATCATTGTACCGACACCAATCGTCAGATTCTTAGTCTGACTTTTGGGGGCGGCATATTCTGCAAGGGGAATTTTCTGTTCTTATCTCTTGGTATATTAATCTTCTGCTGCTTTTAACGCAAACTCTCTGGCATCCAAGGCAGGAAAATCTGAATTTTTTGCACATATATCCAACCAGTCTATGTGAAATAAAATGTCTTCTCTCTTTATGCCCTGCTTTTTTCTATATTTTACCAGTTCCTGAAATCCGCTTCCAGTCCGTTCCTTTACACACCACTGCGCCATGTAATAATATCGGAGAAGACATATTTCTTTTTCATTCTGTCTTTTTCTTTTTTCTTCCCACAATTTGGGAAAATCATCATAACAGTGAACTTTATCTAGCTCAGGCAGGATATACGTTCCAAAATCTTCTTCTATCTGCCGAAAAACATCTTCAAGCGGAGTGTCTGAAGGCAAGTAGTTTTTATACCCGTCTATTTTATATTCTCCTCCGGAATAATAAGGCGAAAGCATTCCACAGTAAGGCAAAAAATCAACGTGCAGCAAATCCCGTCCCTGGTTATACATCCACTGATCAGAAAGTTTTCCTCTTATTTCTTCTTTTTTCGATGCACTGATGTGGAATCGGAAATTTGCCCCTGTAACGATTCCATTAAACCGAGAACTCAACATATGGATAATAAGATACCCATCATCCTCCAACCTGCGCCTCCAATCCGTTCCGGAAACAGAAAATCCATGCTTTTTAAGAAGTGGTTTTATTACCTTCTTCACAACTTCATTTCTCTTCTCCACAGGCTTTAAGCTCAGCTCTTTTTCCCTTTTTTCCTGTATTTCTCTCACATCGTCATCAGATACATCAAGTTCTTTTTGTAAATGACTGGTATCATATTGACAATATTTCGCTGCCAGTTCCAGATATTTTACTACACGTTCTTCCTTTGTCATATTCTCAACCCGTATACTCTACATTTGCAAACAGACGGTTTTCTTTATCTTCATAACCTTCCTGTGCTTCCAGCCACCCGATGGTTCCATTATAGGAGACCTGAATATACATACCGTGATTTACCATCTTGCAGCGAAGAATCGATACGACTCCTCCTTCCGGAATGGTAAGAAGTTCTTCATTTCCGCCTGGAGTGCTGTATAATAAGGTATCCGCATTTAAAATGCCTCTGTTTCTCTCTCCGTTGACAACCAACGATGTATAGGTATATGTTCCCACTCCGCTGATTGGCTGTAACGTGCCATTCATATATCCATAATCAAAGTCTATTTCCGAAATGCCGGTGGAATAAGACATCATACTCTGACGGATTTTCATGGTATTTCCTTTCACTGTCACAAGCTCGTTTCTATGCGGTCTTCCGTAATTTCCAAAGACTCTCATAAAATCAACCACACATTCCAGCGTCTCACCCTGACACTGATAAAGCGCCGATATTACAGGATAATCGTTATCGGAGGAGGCATATAACTCTAAAAACGGTTTTCCATTTTCCAGTGTGTACAGATTGATTTTTACAGGAGCGTAATAATACATATCATTCCTGTCAAGAAGAGACCATTTTCTGCCGTTTATATATAAGTCAAGACCTCTGTACATCTCTTCTCCGCTATTTACATACCGGTCTGTCTGTTCTACGAGAATGATATCCTCATTCTGGTCTCCTGTTATATCATAATTGGTATATGTTCTCCCCGGCTTTAATGTTACTTCTGCAGGATTCAGTTTTCTCACGTCAATCGTAATTGTCTTTGTTGCAGAAGTATATTTGCTTGTTGCTTTTGCGTTAATGCGCACTGTGACGGTCCCCTCTCTTTTTGGGGTAAGCACACCTTTTGCATTCACTCCCAGAATGGAAGGATTGGAGCTTTTATAACTCATGGTCGTTTTCGCTTTTGCGCCGATTGCTCTTCCTGCCTCTCCCATAAAAACTGTCATATTTGACGCCTGAACACTCTGGCTGGCTCTTAGCACTTTTACAGTCACATCTTTTTTGGCAGAAAAGTATTTGGTGGTACCCTTCGCGTAAATGGTAACCTTAACTGTTCCACCTTTTTTTGGTGTGATTTCACCCTTTGCGCTCACTCCGAGAATGGAAGGGTTGGAGCTTTTATAGCTCATGGTTGTCTTTGCTTTTGCGTTCAGTCTTTTATTCTTCTGGTCTACTTTTACAGTCATATCCGATGCCTGAATAGTCTGTTTTTTTCTTCCATCTGCCTGCGCGCTTACAGGAAGAGCCACAACTGTCAGAAGAACAGCCAGAAAAACGCAAATCTTTTTCATACTTTTTTTCATTTTAATCATCCGCCTTTCTCTGTTTTTGTACTTCAAACATATCACAGTCCTGTTTCTCTTCTGTAAAATTCGTTTTCCATTCTTTTCCTTTTTAATTCATTTCGCCTTTTAATTCTGACAGAAGATTTCTTAATTTTTCTCCATAATGTTCTCCAGCTGCCCATCCCATACCATAAGGATTTTCCTGAATTCCCAGCCATTCTACGTAAGGTGCGCACTCTCTTGTCACAAGGGAAAACCTTTCGTCAACACACTCCTGATTTAACTCATCAGAAGAGGCATACGCCTTTAAATGCTGCACCTGGGCGCGGATTCCCGTCCGTACATCAGGAAAAGAATTTCCGGGTTCATCCCCTCCTGTTGCCCCAAGTCCTGCAAAGTTAAACTGGGAAGGCTTACATACACCCTGAAACTGAAGCCATCCTGTTTCCAGCATTGCCTGTTCAAATACAATCTCACCGCGAACGCCTTCTGCTTCGGCTTCTTCCACCACAATTCCACAAAAGGTTTCAATATCCGGAGCTCCGCCTTCTGAAAGTGCTTCCGAAGGATATTCCATATTCTGTTTATTAAAATGAAGCACCATATCCTCTGCCGCAACAGTAGTATCTCCCATAACTGTATAGTAGTCGTATGTGTTATCTGTGGCATCGTCTATTGGTGTTTCTTCGCCTGTTTTTTCCGGCGCTGTAATCTGCCCTTCCCCGGAATAGTCCGGCGCTTCTCCATATATGGAAAAGGGTGTCCCGATTCCCAGGACACCCACAAGCATCAGCGCACAGAAATATTTTCTTTTCTGTACTCTTCTCATGCGTTTACTTTTCTCATTGCAGCTTCTACTACATGTCCAACAAGAACAGAAGTTGTTACACTTCCTACTCCTCCCGGAACCGGTGTGATTGCACTCACTTTCTCAATCACATCATCAAAATCTACA
>UQJE01000029.1 GCA_900541345.1 uncultured Blautia sp. | reverse complement strand
GTCCGATACTGGGCTCGTCCAGAATATATGCCACTCCCACAAGACCGGAACCAATCTGTGTAGCAAGACGGATTCTCTGCGCTTCTCCTCCGGAAAGAGTTCCTGTTGCCCTTCCCAAAGAAAGATAATCCAGTCCTACATCGGAAAGAAAACGGACTCTTGCCTTGATTTCTTTTAAAATCTGATGTCCGATAAGCTGCTGCTGACTGGAAAGCACCATATTATCCAAAAATGCCTTCAAATTTTCAATAGACATATTTGTAATTTCGTAAATATTTTTATCTGCAACTGTCACTGCAAGTGATTCTTTTTTTAATCTCTGTCCCTTACATACTCCGCAGGGGGTGATCCGCATAAAAGATTCGTACTCCTGCTTCATGGCATCAGAACCGGTTTCCCGGTATCTCTGCTCCACGTTTTTAATCAGTCCCGGGAAAGCCACGTCGTAAACACCCTCTCCTCTCTGACCCTTATAATAAACCTTCACAGAGTGCCCCTTTGTTCCATTGATAATCACATCTTTGATCTCATCAGGATAATCCTGAAACGGAGTATCCAGGCTGAATTTATACTCCTCTGCAAGCGCATCCAGAATCGCTCTTGTAAAGCTTCCCTTGTCTGTACAGGACTGCCAGCCCATAACAGCAATCGCCCCTTTTGAAATACTGAGAGACATATCGGGAATCATAAGATTTATATCAAATTCCATCTTATATCCAAGTCCGGCACACTCCGGGCAGGCTCCAAAAGGATTATTAAAAGAAAAGCTTCTGGGCTCAATCTCATCTACACTGATTCCACAGTCCGGACAGGAAAAACTCTGGCTGAAATTCAGCACGTTCCCATCCATGGTATCTACAATCAGAAGTCCGTCCGCCAGCTCCAGGACGGTCTCAATAGAATCTGCAAGACGTTTTTCAATACCCGGTTTTACAATCAGTCTGTCTACAATAATCTCAATATTATGCTTGATATTCTTATCCAGCTTGATTTCTTCTGAAAGCTCATATACGATGCCGTCAATCTGTACGCGCACATAACCGCTTTTCTTCGTATGCTCCAAAAGCTTTGCATGAGTTCCTTTTCTTCCTCTTACAACAGGAGCCAGAAGCTGAAGTTTCGTTCTCTCCGGAAGTCCCATAATCTGGTCTACCATCTGGTCTACTGTCTGCTTACTGATTTCTCTTCCACATTTAGGGCAATGAGGAATTCCTACCCTTGCATAAAGCAAACGAAAATAATCATAAATTTCTGTAACAGTACCTACGGTGGAACGTGGATTTCTGTTTGTTGATTTCTGGTCAATAGAGATGGCAGGGGGAAGTCCTTCTATACTCTCCACATCCGGCTTTTCCATCTGTCCCAGGAACTGCCTTGCATAAGAGGAAAGAGATTCCATATAGCGTCTCTGTCCCTCTGCGTAAATCGTATCAAAAGCCAGAGAGGATTTTCCGGAACCGCTTAATCCTGTAAGAACCACAAATTTGTCCCTTGGAATATCCACACTTAAATTCTTCAGATTATTTTCATTCGCTCCTCTGATCCTGATAAATTGTTTCTTCACTGTATCTGCTGACATGGTTCCTCCAATCTTCCGTAAAACAAATTAAATATCGTACATCTGTTCTTTTAGTATATTACAGGAACGCTTGTTTGGCAAGTGTTTTTTCTATTATCCTGCATTGTGAAAAAAATCACCTCTTAATTTCTTCTACTAATCCGGCTGCTGCCCGTCATGTGCCTTCCATTGACATTCCATGAATTTCATATCTGTAAATACTGCTTTAAAAGAAGAATTTTCCGGCGAACATGCGTAAATGCCGAATCTGATTTTTCCTTTTCCCTTAAACATATGGCAAACACACATCTGTGTAAAATTGATGCCATCCTCTGAACATTCAATACAATAATCATCTTCCCGACGGCTAAAGCGATACCACATAGACTTTATATCAGCGGAAATAGCAGTCGTTGCCCAGTCAGAGTAGCCATTATTTGTTACAACGCTTCCTAAATGCTGATATTCCTCATTTTCATATTCGATTGAACCTTTCAGCCAGTTTTCACTATCTAAATACATCACAATCCCACACTGGTCAAAACGATAATGGCTTTCCGAAAAATCTGTCTTCACTACAAAACTGAAAAATGGTTCTTCTGTTTCCATCTGAAAAACAGGGGCATTATCATTTTGAAAATGGTAATATGTTCTTTGCCACAAGTCTGTATGAGGTGCGGTAGTAATCTCCACACTATTTTCATCTATACGATAATTTGTGGGCTGGCGCGTCCATTTAAAATTTCTTATATTCATAACTTCTCAATCCACTTCTTAGTCCAGCCAAATAAAACCTCAGACATTTTGAGAAAATCAACCCTTCCACCGTTTTTCAGGCTTAAAAAAGTATCCACAATCACTTTTTCTTCAGGCAAAACAACATCCGCCAGTTCCTTCTGACTGCGAATATAGTTTCCTGTCTGTCTGAAACAAATTGCCTGTACAACAAAAGAAGCCGATTTATATAATCCTTTCAGAATTTCCTCGTTTTTTTCATACAGCATATTATGTACACAACCGTGATAAATATTGCGCACACCGATTTTGATTGCTCTGTCAACTGCCTCATCGTCAATCAACTCCAGCAATTCATCAAGACTTCCCTTTATGGGTTTTGTATCGTAATAAAACTGAAAAAGGTCAGATGGTTCCCAGTTTAAAATCTCTTTTTTCCCCGAAAGGAAACCACAGATTAATTCCCTGTGCGGCAATCTGTCCAGCATGGTATGATACCTTTGAATATCCCAGACAGACACTTCATCAAGGATTACAACCATATCTATATCGCTTTTTTCTGTTGCTTCCCCACGGCAATAACTTCCCTGCAAGCCAACAAACCATACGCGTTCCCCGAAAGTCTCCTCTAATCTCTGTAAAAACAAACTTTTCCATGCAGTAATATCTATCATTTTCGTCACCTCGCTAATGTAAAATCACATAAAATCAAAGAGCGAAAGCTGCTCTTCTTTTTCTTCGTATGTTCGTAAATACTCAAATATCTGATTATTATCATGTACAATATTGTACTTATCACAGGTCCGATTAAATAGTTCCATCAGCCTTCTTTCATTCGGACTTGACAGGATATATTGAGTCCCATAATAGTGAATATATTTCTCTTTCAGTCCGTGAAATAATCTGTCTAATTGTCTGTAGAAATATTCACGATTTCCCTCTCGCAAAGTCATACCCATTCCGAAATTTATAATCCCATACACCTTTGCTTCTGCGCAGTAATCTAATATTCCCAGTAAATTTTCTTCTGTATCGTTGATAAACGGAAGAATTGGGCAAAGCCATACAACAGTCGGGATTCCCTCCTGCTGCAGAATTTTTAAAGCTTCAAAACGTTCCCTTGTCGTACTGACTTTCGGCTCCAGCTTTCGGCATAACGTTTCATCATAAGTCGTCAAGGTCATCTGGACCACACACTTTGTTTTTGCATTAATGCTTTTTAATATATCCAAATCGCGAAGCACCTGAGCCGATTTCGTAATCAACGTGAAGCCAAATCCATATTTTTCAGCGAGCAGCAATGATTTTCTCACATACTGCAATTCCTTTTCCAGCGGAATATACGGGTCAGTCATGGCCCCGGTACCTATCATACCCTTCTTCCGTTTTCTTTTCAGAGAATCCTCCAGCAATTCAAGGGCATTCTGTTTTATCTCAATATCCTCAAACGCATGATTCATATGATAACAAAGACTTCTTGAATCGCAATAAATACAGCCATGGGTACACCCACGATATAAATTCATTCCGTTTGATGCAGACAGAATACTCTTTGCTGTTACATAGTGCATATTGTTCTCCTAATCTTTATTCCCTGTCATTCAATAGTCCATTTACTCTTTCAACAGGAAATCTATCTTCAATATCAACTACTTCAAACAAATTTAATGGCAATTCCTTTTCTCCTATTATCGCCAGGTATTCATTAACAGCTCTGCTGTCAATCATGATTTTCCCATGTCCTGCCCAATGACGATTACTCTCTCTTTTTTTCAATCCGGAAATCCAATACTCATCGCCATTCTCAATATCTATATAGTTTGAGTAGTTACCATTATGTTTCTGAAAAGCATGATCATTAAAGTAAATTGTTTTCTTAGTTTTTGAAGTTCTGACATAACCAATCCATGCCGGACCATCATCAGAATATCCTGTTTTAAGCTCAATATACATTAAATTATTAATCATTCTTAGTCCCTCCAAATACGGTTTATCTATCACTATACAAACTGGAAGTTATTTAATTCTCTGTGTACCTAATTGTAATTGTTCAACTGCTATTTTTGCTTTATTCCCATCTTCCATTTGGAGATTTTTTATTTCCGAACTCCGAATAGTCAAAATGATTTCGTCCCAGACCTGCAAATCATCAAAAGTTATATCTACAACATCTTGTGTATTATAATTACAATAAATCATAGGAATTTGAGAACAATCAATAAGACAATCATTCCCTAAAACCCCTTCTTCTCCACTATCTTTTATGGTTATAATTTTATTTTCTTTATCAATTTCTGTTATTATCGCATTGACACCTAAAGTAAGTGGTTCGTTTGTTTGTTGTCCAGAACACGCAACTAAAGTAAACATACAAATAAATATGCATAATGCCATTATCATTTTTTTTATCATAAGTTCCCCAAAATTCTGATTTATTGCTCTATTTTCTTCGGTAAACTGGAAGCTATAGTGTATCAACATATTGCTTTGCTTGTACTAAATCCATAGAAGTCACCTCTCTTACTTTTTTCACAGCTTCTACTTCCTTGCCACTATTTTTAAGATGAAGAATATATTCCTTATCCTCTTCAGATATATAGTATGTTGCTAACTGTTCATTTCCTGTCTGTTTACACAAAGTATCAATCTGCTTTTGCTGAGATTTAACCTGATTTTTCAACTTGTCAATTTCAATAAAAAGTAAAAGTCCACCAATTATCACTAAAACTATAATTCCTAATTCCATAAAGTTTTCCTCCATAACTTCTAGTCTACCTTTTTAATCCATCTCTTTTCATATACAACAACGGTTATGGTTTCCTCTGTTCGTCCAGTTGTATCCGTTTATAAACCTTGAATCCCATATGCTCATAAAATCCTTTTGCCAGAGGATTCCGTTCCTTTACGGCAAGTTCATTCACACCATACTTTTCAATACCATATTAAATCAATTATTTTCCTGCTCCTTGTCCTTTATATTCCTCTGAAACAAACAGCATCTCAAGCATCCAATAAAAACAGGTGCGTTGCTCTAACAGAGCTCTCCCAAACGTCTCATACCTTGACAGAATCAAAAATCTCCTTTATGCTTGTTGGTTTAAAAGCTGCAGTATAAGCATACGGAAAATCCCTGAATTTAGCCAGTTCTGTTCCTGTTGAATCATATATGTATACTGTGCCGCCATTGCACCCTACACTATAAGATTCATTCTTATAAAATCCCCAGAATTTCCTCATATTCAGACTCCTCCTTATCATTCATACAAGTTCCCTGCGCATTCTTTAAGCGTGATTTCCTGTATCCCAGCACCACCGGGCAATTTTTCCTATTAACTCCTTATCCACCTTTCCATAAGGAATACGTACCGTTCCTTTGCTTACATTGTATATTTTCAATTCCTCCTGAAATTCTTCCACCGCTTCCGAGCCAGGATAAAATCCTATATGATTTTTTGAGGCGGCAAAATGAAGAATATTATGATTTTTCCAGTATGTAGGCATACTCCAGGAGATACTCTCCTCCGCCTCCGGAAGCGCTTCTTTCAAAATCTGTCTTACCAGAAACAAATCAGACTGCTTTTCTTCATCCTGAGACAAAATATATTCTTCAATTGTTTTTGGCTTCTCTCCACAATAATGACTTTGATTTACATTCTTAAACTCTCTTCCGCATTTCGGACATTTCCACATAAAGCATCTCTCGCTCACTTCATTACAATTTTCTATTTATAAATGCCATATATTTTATTTCAATCTTCTATTTTAATGTTACGTTTATTTTTTCTGCCACAGGATTTATTTTCACTGCAATATCCCGTTTCCTCACACTTGGGAATAAAATAGTGATTTACTAAATATTCCCATTCCGCAGAATATCTTTTTAATTCATTCATCATATCATTCATTAATTTCCGATACTCCCAATATGCTCTTGTACATAATCTTTGATGTGCCATATCAATTAAATTTCTAAGGTTTGTACGTAATACAACTTTCGTCTCCATTCCCAGAGGTAAAAGCATATTAATGTCTTCTTTTGGAACTCCCAGTACCTCAAGCTTCTTCATAGCCTCTAAAAGCTCATTCATTGCATCATTATAAATAGTGTTTGCTTCCATGTTATTTTCAATTTTAGGAGATACGACATATTTAAATCCATGTTGATAATCAATATACCGTGTTGATGCCTGCAGTCTTGTTGGGCCTCCTGCAATATGTGTATACAGTTCTCTTATCACTCTTGCAGAATATCCATCTAACACCATAAACACCTGAGGATACTCCCACGTTCTTCCGTGTCCGGAAATCAGACAATCCATACCTCTCTTATAGTTTTTCTCTGCATTTTCAATGTCTGCTCCCCAGCAAACTCCTGCTTCTCTTCCGATTAAACTTATTGGATCAACTGTAGTTTCATTCTGAATTGTTATTCTTCCCATTTTCAATATCTCTCCTTTGTAGTTTTATTGTCACAGCAAAAACTCCGCCATCACTCCATTACTCACATGTATTCCTGCTCTTGTAAGGAATATTCTTCCCTCCGTCTCCTCAAGCAGACCTACACTTTTATACTTATCCAATACCTTCCCATACACGCTTTCTATGGGAACTCCAAATCCCTCCAAAAATTCTGCTTTTGACACCCCTTTTGTCATACGAAGCCCCAAAAACATAAACTCTGACATTTCTGCTTCTAAAGATAAAGTTTCTCTGTCTCCCCTGATTTTTTCCGGAAATCCGCTATTATTAAGATACAGAGAAAAGTCCGACGTATTGGAAAAACGCTGATTTCCCCAAAGAGAAGCCGCTCCAAGTCCTAGACCAAGGTATTCTTTTCTCGTCCAATAGCCAACGTTATGTTGGCAGGCAAGGTCTTTTTTTGCATAATTGGAGATTTCGTATTGTTCGTATCCGTACTCTGCCAAAATTCCTGCTGTATCCTCATACATTCTGTACTCTGTGTCCTCGTCCGGAAGATTCAGCTTCCTTTTTGCAAAGGGCGTTCCTTCTTCTATAATCAGGCTGTATGCTGAAATATGCTCCGGGTGAAGGGCCGCCACTGTCCTTAAATTTCTTACCCATCCCTCATACGTCTGTTCCGGAAGGGCGCACATCAAATCCACATTAATGTTCTGGAAACCTGCTTCCCTGGCAAGGGAAAAGCTTTCCAGAAATTCTTCATATGTATGAATCCTTCCCAGGCTCTTAAGCTCTGCTGCCTCCGGGGACTGCAATCCCAGACTCAGGCGGTTGATTCCCACATTTCTGTACAAAAAAAGCTTCTCTTTAGACAAAGTCCCCGGATTTGCCTCTATTGTAATTTCGGCGTCCGGGGCTACAGAAAAGCTTTTATGGATTTTTTCAAAAATATCTCCCATCAGAGAAGGAGAAAGCGCAGACGGCGTTCCTCCTCCCACAAAAATGGAAGATACTTCTCTTTTTTCTGTTTTTACTGCTTCAATTTCCCGCAAAAGAGCTTCTGTATAGGAAGCTTTCGCCTCCTCACTTCCCGGTGCGGAAAGAAAATCGCAGTAAGCGCATTTCCGGACGCAGAAGGGAATATGTATATAAAGTTCAAAGGAAGTATCCTTTCTTTTCATTCCGCTTTCTCCTCTGCCAGATATGGATTAACCATCGTTATATTTCCGTTTTTTACGACTGCATCAGGATTCACTTCCTCAGGTGCAGGCGTAGGACTGGGCTCTGGCGTTATAGTAATTGTCATAACTTTTTCCTCTTTTTCGTCCTTCTCCTTTCCGCAGCCACACCCAGCGGCGAAAAGACAGAGAAAGCTAAAAGACAAAACTGCCAGAAACCTTTTCTTTCTGTTTTTCATAAAAACTCCGCTCTCCGGCAGCAATCCTGCCGGCAAACATTACTTATCATCAAGCTTTAAGACACTCATAAACGCTTTCTGTGGAATCTCTACATTTCCAATCTGACGCATACGTTTCTTACCTTCCTTCTGTTTTTCCAGAAGCTTCTTCTTACGGCTGATGTCACCGCCATAACATTTGGCAAGTACGTCTTTTCTCATGGCTTTTACTGTCTCTCTTGCAATAATCTTACTTCCAACAGCCGCCTGGATCGGAATTTCAAAAAGCTGTCTCGGAATCTCCTCTTTCAGCTTTTCGCACATCTTTCTTCCTCTCTCATACGCAGTATCTGCGTGCACAATAAAGGAAAGAGCGTCTACTTCTTCTTTATTTACAAGAATGTCAAGCTTCACAAGCTCACTTCTTTCATAACCGCAAAGTTCATAATCAAGAGATGCATATCCTCTGGAACGTGATTTCAGTGCGTCAAAGAAATCATAGATAATCTCATTAAGAGGCAGCTTGTACTTTAAGAGTGCACGCGTCTCTTCCATATATTCCATACCAATATACTGACCTCTTCTTTCCTGGCAAAGATCCATAATTGCCCCGATAAATTCTGTGGTCACCATAATTTCCGCATTTACCATCGGCTCTTCCATATATTCAATCTCTGACGGGTCAGGAAGGTTTGTGGGGTTTGTAAGATCAATCACTTCCCCGTTTGTCTTATAAACCTTATAAATAACGCTCGGCGCAGTTGTTACAAGGTCAAGATTATACTCTCTTTCCAGACGTTCCTGGATAATCTCAAGATGAAGAAGACCAAGGAAACCACAGCGAAAGCCAAAACCAAGGGCAATTGATGTTTCCGGCTCATAGAAAAGAGATGCGTCATTTAACTGAAGTTTTTCTAAAGCGTCCCTTAAATCTCCGTATTTTGCTCCGTCTGCCGGGTAAAGTCCACAGTAAACCATTGGATTTACCTTCTTATATCCCGGAAGAGCCTCGCTGCATGGCTCAGCGTTATTTGTCACGGTATCACCCACACGGGTATCTCTTACATTTTTAATACTTGCCGTAATATATCCTACTGTTCCTGCTGTCAGCTCGTCACATGGGATAAACTGTCCTGCTCCAAAATATCCGACCTCCACAACCTCGGTCGTAAAGCCGGTTGCCATCATACGGATCGGTGTACCTTTTTTTACACTTCCGTCCATAATACGGCAAAATACAATTACACCTTTATACGGATCGTATATGGAGTCAAAAATCAAGGCTTTTAAAGGCGCGTTCACATCTCCTGACGGAGCCGGGATCTTTGTTACAATCTGCTCCAGAACCTCTTCCACATTAAGTCCTGTCTTCGCAGAAATCCGCGGAGCATCCTGCGCCTCCAGACCGATTACATCCTCTATTTCATTAATGACGCGTTCCGGATCTGCACTTGGAAGGTCTACCTTATTAATAACGGGAACAACATCCAAATCATGGTCAAGAGCCATGTACACATTTGCAAGTGTCTGCGCCTCGATTCCCTGAGCCGCATCTACTACGAGAATTGCGCCATCGCAGGCTGCAAGGCTTCTGGAAACCTCATAATTAAAATCCACATGTCCCGGGGTATCAATCAAGTTAAAAATATACTCTTCTCCGTCGTGCGCCTTATAAACAATGCGCACTGCCTGGGATTTGATAGTGATACCTCTCTCCCTCTCAAGCTCCATATTATCAAGAACCTGAGACTGCATCTCTCTTTCTGTCAGAAGACCTGTCTTCTGGATAATACGGTCCGCAAGCGTGGATTTTCCATGATCAATATGTGCTATAATACAAAAATTACGAATTTTACTCTGTTCTATCACCAGGAGTCCTCCTCTGTTTCTATGTTCGATTCTCCCCATTATATCACAAAAAGTCCCCTGTTGTCACTTCCCTTTTAGCACCCTGTCAAGAATATCTGCAAAAGGATCCATCGCATTTTTCACCTCCTGCACCGTATTGGTCTGCGCCCCTGCTTCCAGGAGAATGGATTTCGGACGAAGATGAAGATTATACCGAAGTCCTGCAAGGTAAATCCCTCTGTAAAAATCAGGATAATAGAGTGCTGACTGATATTCGAGCTGAAAAGAAAAAGCAAGGTTATCCTCAATATAAGGATTGGGAAGATACGATACATCCCCCTGGCTTACTGTACGGCTTACCCCGTTAAAAAACATGATCTGCGCAGTGGGCTTTCCGTTAATTTCCGTCACAAGATGTCGATTCTCGGCAACTCCATCCCTGTGAAGATCGATAATCACCTCGATTGAGGGATTTTCTTCAAGAAAAGGTTCAAGATAGTCCCTTGCATAATCGTAGGCTTTGCTTCTGTCCTCCACTCCACCTGCCATATCAAACTCCTCTTTGACATGCATTACATGATAACCGTATTTTTCTTCTAAAATGGATTTCAGATAATCTCCTACTCCTACAATGGTATCCTCCACTTTTCCCTCTCTGGAATCGATAAAAGCCTCCTGAGAATGACTATGGTAAATCAATATCTGAGGTGCGGACGCATCCTGCTTCAAGGTCATATCCTTTTCCAGGAATTTCGCAGCATTAAGAAGTCCCTCTTTTATTGACACATTTTTATCCTCAATAAAAAACTCACCTTTAAAATAATCGGGATTTGCCAGCGCTTCCGGCGACAAATCAGCAACCGGATGCGGCTGCACTGCCGCCTCCTTCACAACCTCCGGTGTGAGCGAGGGAAGAGGTCGTTCTGACGGCACCGGAGAAGGCACGGGTGTTGCAGAAGGTGCTTTTGTCGGTTCTGGAGAGAGCTTTTCTTCCTGCACAGGCGTCACAGAAGGTCTTGGTGCTTCTGCAGCAGCTTCTGTTTCTTTTTTACCTGCGCCGTTTTCCGCCTGCACTTTTTCCGCAAGATATGCTGCATTTTTCTCCATAATCAGCTCAGAGGTCGCCTCGTCTGTCTCTACTGCATCACTCCACGCTTCTTTTTCCAGAAAGTCATAAAGCGGTATCTGCCTGTAAAAATTTCCCCGCAGAAAAAATGGCTCTGGCAGAAATGCCAGAACAGTCACAAAGCACAGGCTTAAACATACGCAGAATGCTTTCTGAAATTTTGTCACACAATCACCTCTTTAAAGGTATCCTATGACAGCGCAAAATAAATTATGTCATAAACTAACCGCCATATTAAGTCCTTCCGAAATGGTAAAACTTAAATATTTTACGGTTTCGTCCACATCCTTCGGTGTCACAAACATAGTGTGAAGATGAGGAGAAATCATTTCCTCCAGAAATTCCTTCTGTTCCGTCTCCTCAAGCGCATCCAGAAGATGTGACATAGAATCATGCACGATTGTAGCAGCATCTACCACAGTGGGAACCCCAATCCCGATTACTTTTATTCCCATACTCTCTTCCGTCAGACCGTGGCGGTGATTTCCCACACCGGAACCGGGATGGATTCCCGTATCTGTAATCTGAATGGTTCTGCTCAATCTTTTTGTACTTCTGGCCGCGAGAGCATCTATGGCAATGAGAACATCCGGCTTTGTCTCCTGCACGATTCCTCTTATAATCTCTGAGGTTTCCATTCCCGTCTGTGCCATTACTCCGGGAGCAATTCCACTGATACTGTGAAGCTGCTCTCCTTCAATTCCCATCCTTCCATATTCCCGGATTAAATGACGCGTCATACGCATATTTTCCACAACAAGAGGACCAAGAGAATCGGCTGTAATCCTCTGATTTCCAAGCCCAACCACAAGAATGGATTTTTCTTTTTTTAAATCAATCAGCTTCCTGAGATGGCGGGCAAGCTCCTCCGACACCTCTCTGTGATAATCCTGGTCCGGCACAGATAAATTTGGCGCTTCAATGGTTATATAATTTCCCTGGGGACGCCCCATTGTCCTTGCTCCGTTTTCTGACTTTATTTTCACAACTGTAGTACGAATATCCTTTTCCTCATCATAGTATTCCTGAACCTCCACGCCCCGCACCTGTACTTTTTCCTCCTGAAAGCGTTCCTGCGTCTCCAGTGCAAGGTCTGTTCTGATTCTGTATCCTGTCTGCATGGCCTGTTCCTCTCTTTTCTCGGAATAAATATGCCCTATATTGGCATATTATATTTTTTGCAATTTTTGTGGAAATATGTATTGACATTTGCAGAAATTTATACTATGCTAAATAAGCATGTTTCGTGAGGACGCCCGTGTCTGTTCTCATGAAGAAAATATTTTCATTATTAAAATACGTATCGGAGGTGTCAAAATTGGCTAACATCAAATCTGCAAAGAAAAGAATTTTAGTAAACAGAACAAAAGCGGAGAGAAACAAATCCATCCGTTCTGCTGTTAAAACTTCTATTAAAAAAGTAGACGCAGCAGTAGCAAATCAGGATAAAGCAGCAGCAGAAGCAGCATTAAAAGATGCTATCTCTACAATCAGCAAAGCTACTTCCAAAGGTGTTTATCACAAAAACAACTGCGCAAGAAAAGTTTCCCGTTTAACTAAAGCTGTAAACAGCATTGCATAATTAGTTATTCGTTTTTAATTATAAGCTTATAAGTAAGAATGAAAAGGCAGCCATACCGTCATGTGGCTGCCTTTTTTCTATCTTCCGGAGCTGTATTTTACAATCAGAAGCTCCACACTTAACACATCACCAAGGCGTCCTGTCTTTACCGCCTCCTCTGCGTCCACAAAATCCTCTACTGCACGTTCCAGTTCTTCCACCGTATAAGAACGAGCGCAGGCAGATATGTTTCGAACTACAAAGGAAGGAACACCCAGTCTTGATGCAATTTCATTTTGAGATGCGCCCTCCCCTGCCATCTTCTTTGTGAGAAGAAGCTGACGGAACTGTTTCGCCAGAAGAAACAGAATTCTCATAGGAGGTTCTTTTAAGGTAAGGAGATCATAATACAGTTCAAGCGCTTTTTTTTGATTCTTCTCTGTAACAGCGCGTACCATATCAAAAATCTTATTTGTCGTCTGAGTCACGCACACAGCCTCTATATCCTCCGCTGCAACAATATCTTTCCCTTCTGTATATGCAACAAGCTTTTCCAGTTCCATCCGGATATTTCCCATATCTGTTCCTGTTTTTGTAAGAAAAAGCTCCATATCCCTCTGTGTGATTTTTTTCCCTTCTTTTCCAAGAATTCCTGCTGCCCACCGCATCAGTGTCTTCTCATCCTGCTTTGCAAACTCCGTCACTCTTCCGCTGCTTTTTACCGCTTTATACATACGGCTTCTCTTGTCCACCTCAGATTCTGCAAAAACAAGAACAAGATAATCGGGAAGGCTTTTCATGTAATCGGCCAGCTCCTCACACTTATTCTTAAAAAATCCGGTATCCTCAAGAAGAATGATTCTTCTATCCGCAAAAAAAGGCATCGTCTCACACAGGTCAATAACCTGCTTTACATCGATTCCCTTTCCTTCATAACGGCTGAAGTTCATAGTATCCCCGTCCGGATTCAGGGCATTTAAAAGCTTTTCCTTATACTGCTGCTTCAAATATGCTTCTTCCCCAAAAAGGAGATATGACTGTTTAAAATTTCCTGTTTTTATGTCTTCCTGTATACTTTTCAAGATAAAACTCCTGTCTATGTTATATTATGATAAAACAATACCACAAAATCCTGCTTTTAGGAAGGGAAAAAGCATCTTATCCCCACCTTCTTCCCGTCTGTAAATACAGTGACTGCTCCGCTTTTCATAGTATACTCCACCCTGCTTCCTGATTTTTCAAGGCGTTTTATCGTCTCAGGGGAAGGGTGTCCGTATGTATTGGATTTCGAACAGGAAATTATAGATACTTCCGGCTTTATTTTATCAAGAAACGCCTGACGGGAAGAATAGCCGGAGCCGTGATGTCCCACCTTCAAAAAATCTACATCAGAAAGAACCGGAAGCAGTTTCTTTTCTGTCTCTTCTCCTATATCCCCTGTAAACAGTCCATGAAAATCCTCATAAGAAAAAAGAAATACTACAGCATCTTCGTTTACATTTTCCCCCAATGCGCCCTTCTCCGGAGAAAGAACGGAAATTTCTCCCTCTCCTATGCGGAAAGCATCTCCTCCGTTTGCCGTATACACCTGGATTCCCACTTTTTCCGCAAGACATTTAAGCTCCTTCCACGCCTCCGGTTTTTCACTGATTCCCGGAAGAATAAGATTGCCGATTTTCAGAGAAATGAGCCCTTTCTCCATGTATTCCAGAATCTCACGTACTCCGCTTATATGATCCTCGTCTGTATGAGAAATAAAAACAGCATTCACATAGGAAATTCCCTGGTTTTTCAAAAATGGAAGAAGCTGGTACTGCCCGATGTTCTTTTTATTGCTGCTTCCTCCGTCAACGAGAAACACTTCTCCTGTGGGAAGATGCGCCGCAATGGCATCTCCCTGTCCAATATCAAGACAGGTAATTTCCATATATTGTCTATCTCTCCTGCTCAGCACAAAAAGGGCCAGCGTAAGAATCACGAGAGCCCCTCCTTCCACTGCCCGGAGAGTATGAACATTTTTTATCTGTTTCTTTAAAAAGAACAACATCGCTCCTGTAAGCAAAAATAAAAACACATAGTAAATTACCACTTGCCAGATTTCAGGCTTCCCCGGCGTCCATGTAGAAAAAGGCAGGGACGCTCCAAGCCTGCAAAGCTTATCATATGCAAAAAGCATTAGTCTTCCCGGAATCGCAATACACACAGCGAGCCCCGGAAACACACAACCTATCAAAGCCGTAAAAACACCGCTTACAAGAACGATACCCACTGTTGGCAGCACGAAAAGATTTAAAAAGATTCCGATTACGGAAACCTCTCCGTAAAACCAAAGCATAACAGGAAGTGTGGTGAGCTGTACACACACAGAACCCATGAGACTTTTTAAGATTTTATTTTTCACACCGAAAAACTTAAAAAATACGGGGAGAACTGCGCCAACTCCAAGAACAGCACCAAAAGAAAGAAGAAAACCGGTACTGTATAAATATGCCGGAGATTCCAGGAGGAGAATCATGGCAGAGACGGAAAGCGCCGTCATCATGTCGTAAATTCTTCCCAGAATCTTTGCGCCTGTTGCAATAAGAAACATGGAAACAGCCCGCATGGCAGAGACGCTTTCTCCTGTCATTTCTCCGTAAAAAATCATGACAATAAGAGAAAGAAATCCAGCGCCCCATATACCAATACCCGCTTTTTTCAAAAGCTCATAAAGCCCCATACCAAGAAGACTGATATGAAGACCGCTGATAGCCAAAATATGAATAATCCCTGCCATCTGATAGCGCATTTTCGTTTCTTTTGGAAGTTCTCCCTTTTCACCCAGAACCATTGCAGAAAAAACAGGAGCGGCCTCCCCTGCAGTTTGTTCCAGAACACCGTTTAAACATTCCCGGATTTGAAATAAAAGAGTCTGGTATATATTTCCCTCTTTTCCTTTTTTCAGAACCACCCCCTTTTTCACAGAATAATACATATGCTCGCAGACATAATACTGCCTTGCATTAAACTCTCCCGGATTTCGGGGAAGAGAGAGTTCTTCAATAACACCGCGAACGCAAAGATACATTCCCGGCTTTAATTCTTCTCTTTTCTTTAAATATACTGTTATATTTTTTATTGGAATTTTTTTTGATTTGTAAACAAGATATGCTTCTTTCAGACTGACTGTCTGAGAAAATTCGGTATCCCGGAAGCTTTTGACTTCTCCACATATAACACCTTCCGGGTGCTCTTTTATCCACTCTTTCAGGTGATCCGGCAGTGGATTTCCCCGTACAAAAGGAAATCCAAGCCAGTCCCCTGCCACCAGAAAGAGCATCAGAAAAAGACATACCAGACAAAGCGGGCGTTTTGTCATTCTTCTTTATCCTTTCCGGAAATAATATCCTCATTCCACTTATAAAAGTTATAAAGATTCATATTTTCACGAAAAACCACTTCTCTCTGCCCTGAAACGGAAATCTCCACCTTCTCTGCATCGCAGGCTGCAAGGACAGTATTCACAACGGAGTATATCGGAATGCTTTCTTCTACATTCGTAAGCGCATAATCTACAAATACAGGATTAACATCAACGTAACATGCGCCATCTGCTACTGTAACATTTAAAAGCCTGGTATCCTCCGGTATCGTTTGAAAATGATTTTCTTCCATCGGCCCTTTTGCAAGCTGTTCAAGAGCCACTCGCACCTTTGGAATATTGTGCCTGTAATATACTTTTCGTTTCTCTTCCACAAGATGCTTTCCCTCTTTATCTGTAAAATAAAGAGTAAATGTATCTGAGCGATAAGTTCCTATATCTTTTGAGGAAACCTCTGCAAAGGTATTCTCATTCATTTCCCCTACCGGCTCTTTTTTTGAATTTTTCAGTTCTTCCTGTCCTATATAAAACTTAACAGCCTCTATTCCCGGAATTTGCAAAAGAGTTTTTACAACCCCGGCTCTTGTAAGCACCTCTCTTGCCGCACTTATCTTTTTATACCGACTGTTAAATTCTACACTTAAAACAGTATCCGCAATTTGATAAGAGGTAATTTCCACCTCTTCCGGAAGAAGACTGATTCCGGACAGACTGTCCTCTTTTGCATTTAACCGGCTCATAAGATCCGGAAGCATAAAATCTGCCGTCTCCTCTTTTGGAGTATACGGCTCGCTTTCCAAACCTGTCTCCGATGCATTCAGATAATAAAAACGATATTTACTGTCTTCCTCCTGCCGGGATTCTTCCTCTATGGTACAGCCGGAAACGGCAATACAGAGAAGCAGAACAGGAAGAAGCAGCTTCCATATTTTCTTCACCATTGCACCTCCTATGGAATATATGACAGCGGAATGCGGACGGAAAACGTAGTTCCCTCCCCTTCCTTACTGAATACTTTAATCGTTCCGTGGTGCATGGCTATTGTACTTCTTGTAATGGCAAGTCCAAGACCTGTTCCTCCGATTTCCTTTGAATGGGATTTATCCACGCGATAAAAGCGCTCGAAAATCCGCTCTATGGACTCTTCCGGAATACCCATTCCCGAATCTGCCACTGTCACATAAAAATATTTATGGTCTGCGTCCAGAGAAACACGAACCCAGCCTTCATCTACATTGTACTTAATTCCGTTCTCCACAAGATTGCTCACTGCAAGAGTAAATTTCACTTCATCCACATCTGCCTCCACAGGCCGGAAACAATCCAGAATCAAATCGATATTTCTCATATCTGCAATAGGGCGAAGGCGTTTTAAAATATCCTCCAGAAGATGATTGATATCCATATGAGAAATATTTATATTATCTGCCTTCTTATCCATTTTTACAAGGGTAAGAAGGTCGGAAATAATCTTATTCTCCCTGTCAATCTCCGCTGTAATATCAGAAAGAAACTCCTGATAAAGCTCTTCCGGAACACCTTCCTGACCTACAAGCGAATCTGCAAGCACCTTCATGGAAGTCATAGGGGTCTTCAGCTCGTGAGACACATTGGAAACAAATTCCTGTCTCGATTCATCCAACACCTTCATCCGTCCCAGCATCTTGTTAAACGCATCTGTGATCAGAGCTGTCTCTGTATAATCCGGTACAGAAATATCTTCATTCTGATAGCCGTCTGTCAAATCCTCGATTGCCTTTGTCACTCTTGCAAAAGGCTTTACAAGAATCGTAGAGAGAATATATCCAAGAAAAATGGAAAGCACAATAATGCATCCAACAATAAGAACCTCTCTCTGTTCCAGTGCGTCAATAGTCGCTGCAATCTCACTTGTGGAAACCGTTACAAGCATAGCTCCCTGAAGCTGTTTTACATCCGGACTTACAATGGGAACTGCCATCTGCAGTGTCTGATTCCTGCTGTCAAAACGCTCCGGCTTCTTTCCCTGAAAACACTTTACTACAAGAGGAGAAATAAGTGTCTTTCCCTCATCTGCACCATACGTATCTTTTACTACTCTGAAGTCCCTGTCTACAAGAATAATCCTTCCGCTGTAAATATTAGACAACAACTCCAGCTTGCTGTTCACAACCTGCGAGCTGGAGTTGTTGAGATAATTTTCCTGTATTAACAGGCTGCACAAAATGTCACACTGGCTTCTCACGCTTGCACTTCTGTTTGCAATGGCTTTATCCTCATAATTTGTGATGACCGTTCTTGTTACAATGACACTTGGCACAATTCCCAGAATAATCAGAATAATCAAGATACGAAAGCGAAGACTTTTTAAAAAGTTTTTTTTCTTTGCTTTTTCCTTCATAGCTTACCTTATGCCTGGAAATAATATCCCACACCCCATTTGGTGTGCACGTATTTTGGCTCACTGGGATTTGCCTCAATTTTTTCACGGAGACGTCGGATATGTACATCCACTGTTCTCACATCACCCGGGTATTCATATCCCCACACAATGTTCAGCAGGTTTTCACGGCTGTATACCTTATTGGGATTAAACACAAGAAGCTCCAAAACGTCAAATTCTTTTGCTGTCAGATTAATTTCCCGTCCCGCGATAAAGACTCTTCTTCCCTCGCAGTCCATTTTCAGATCTCCGATTTCCTTTGTCTTTGCCTTTTCTTTCTCCTCACGGTCACTTCCTGCACGGCGGATAATCGCCTTAATGCGCGCCTTAACCTCCAGAATGTTAAAAGGCTTTGTTATATAATCGTCAGCACCGTACTCCAGTCCCAGAATCTTATCCATGTCCTCCCCCTTGGCAGTAAGCATGACAATGGGAACGTTGGAAAATTCACGAATTTGCTGGCATACCTCAAATCCGTCCATCTTGGGAAGCATCAGATCAAGAAGAATAATATCGTATTTATTCTCTTTCGCCTTCTCAAGAGCTTCCTCACCATCGTAGGCGCAGTCCACTTCCATCCCGTCCTGTTCCAGACTGAAACGGATTCCTTTTACAATCAGTTTTTCGTCATCTACTACCAATACTTTCCTGCTCATTTAATTTCTCCTTTATCCCACTTCTATTTCATCCTTGATTTTATGAAAAGTCCCTTCCTTAATCCCCTCAACCTTCATCAGGTCTTCTATGGATGCAAAGGGACCGTTTTCCTCCCTGTATGCAATAATCGCCTTCGCTTTGGACGCTCCGATTCCTGTCAGAGTACAAAGCTCTGTTTCATCTGCAGTATTTAAGTTTACCTTTCCTGCATGTTCCGTGCCGCTCTCAAGCGCTTCTCCGTTCTTTTCCCCGGAAGACACCGTATCTGTCCGCTCCATTGTAAGCGCTTCTTCCTTTGTAGGAACATAAAGCTGTTCCCCGTCAGAAAGCCCCTGTGCGCGATTCACATAATTTTCTGCCGCCTCGGGAAGAAATCCTCCTGCTGCATCGATTGCCTGAAACACACGGCTTCCTTCCGGAAGACAGAACACTCCCGGTTCTGCCACGGCCCCGCATACATCTACATATATTTCCTGTTTCTTCGGAGACTCTGTAAATTCCGGTATTTCCGAGGGTACAGGCGTATTTTCCTGCTCCTCATCTTCTCCCGCATCAGTCTCCTCTGCTTCCTTTAAAAACTCCGCTTCCCTGTCACGACAACCTGCCATTGCCGCACATAAAAGCCAGATACTTAATAAAGCAGCTTTCTTTTTCATGGCTGGGTCACTTCCTTTCCTGTTCGAAAAAACAAATGCCCCATTTTCATACAAACCATACCTTATTTTAACGAACTATGGAAACTTTTACAATACCAATCTTTATTTTTGCCATTTAAAAATTACAATTCCGAGAATGGCAATGAGCATTCCCATAATTTTTCTCCATTCAAAAGCAGCCTTCTCTACACCAAAAAGACCAAATAATTCAATTACGTAAGCCACTGCAAGCTGGGAAATTACAATGAGCATAGCCGCCTTTGCCGGTCCCAGAAGGCTCATGCTCTGAATAACCGTAACCGTAATAAACGCGCCGATCACACCGCCTAAAAGTGTATACTTATTATCCACCTGCCACAGTGCACTGACGCTTTCTCTTCCTGTAAAAAACCAGGCCGCCACACATACAAGGAGAGCAGAAAATTGTACCCAGCCTGTAGATACCCACAAGCTGCTCTGCTTCGTCACCTCTGTATTAAACACGCCTTGCACGCTCATAAGTGCTCCTGAGATTAATGCAATGATAATACCCCACATAAAACATTCCTCCATATCCTGTGAAAAGGAGGCACTGCATAAGCAGCACCTCCTGTTTCTGTTTTTTGTAAAGTATATCCGTATTCTTGTTTTTTATGCAGGGTTTCTCACTGCTGCTTCAGCTTTTTCAGTACATTCCTTATCTTCAGAGGATTCCCATAATGAAGCGTTCCAAAGCGGAACAGCTTTGCCGCAAGAATTCCTGTCACCACACAGGAACCTGCCAGAATCACTCCTGACACCAGAATTTCCCACGCAGCCACACTTCCCATAGAAATGCGGATAAACATAGCGTTTCCGGAAGTAAACGGAATAAATGAGGCAATCTTTGCAAGAAGCCCGTTACAATCTGAAAGGCAGAACATTCCAATTAAAAAGGAAGCTACATATATAAAGGTAATGGTAGAGGAGCTTTTGCTTATATCCTCTGTTTTTGAAACCATCGCGCCAAGGGCTCCGTAAATAAAAGCATAAAGAAGATAGCTTAAAATTCCAAATATAACAAAGGACAGGAGCACTTTTCCGGGAATGTCAAAAAGAAAGTCAAGCATCCCTCCCCATTTATCCTTAAACATATGGTACGCACCGAATCCCGTCCCCAGAATCAGGGTCATCTGCAGAATACCTGCGATTGCTCCGGCAAGCACTTTTCCAAAAATCAGGCTGTTTGGATTTACACTTGTCACAAGAATCTCAATGGCACGATTGCTTTTCTCTGTTGTGACTGCAACTGCAATCATCTGTCCATAGAAAAGAATCAGGAAGTAAAGAATAAACACAAGAATATAAGTATACATATAATTTTTTGCACTGTTCTTGCCCAGAATTTCTGAGGTTACACTGATCTGCATATTTTCCATAGATTCGATTTCTTCCTTTGAAATCCCTGCTTCAAGAAGTTTCTGTTCCTTAATTTCCTCAAAAAGTGCTTCCCGGAAAGTATCTGATTTTCTGTCGCTCATCTCCATATCATTTACTACGTAAGTGACATCTCCACCCCCCTTAAGAATAAATCCAGCCTCTGTCTCTCCGTCTTTTACTGCTTTTTTGAGGGAAGTCTCATCTTCGTATACCTTCCATTCAGCAGGCATGCGTAGAAACAGACTATCCAGATCTTTGACTTCATCTGTTGCTGCATAAATTCCAAGAGCGTCCAGATTTTTTTCTTCTTCCTGCTCCTCCACCGTATCTTTTCCTCCCAGAAGCCCCGGAATAAAAGTGGGCACAATGACAACGCCCGCCAGTAAAATGGCAAATACAACCGTTGTAATGATAAAGCTTTTATTTTTAAAGTAATTATTCAGCTCAAATTTTAATACGGTTAAAAACTGTTTCATGCTTCGTCACCTGCCTTTTCCACAAATATGTCATTAAGAGACGGCTCATATAAGCCGAAATATTCCAGATCTACGTCCTGAGCAAGAATTCCTTCCAGAATCTCCTTCTTTCTTCCCGGTTCTTTTTCTCTGATAATCACTCTGTCCCTCTGCACCTTTTCCACCTCAAGAAGATGGTACATCGTATCAGAAAGACGTCTTGCAAGAGTCTCCGGAGCTTCCTCAAGGCTTGATAAAACAAGTCTGTCTTTTCCAAACTCTCTTTTAATCTCCTTCAAATCTCCGCTTAAAACAACTTCCCCATGATTTAAAATAGCAATGTCCTCACAAAATTCCTCCACATAGCTCATCTGGTGACTGGAAAAAATCACAAGCTTTCCTTCTTCAATCTGCTCCCTGATTACGTCTTTTAAAATCTGGGAATTTACCGGGTCCAGCCCGGAAAAAGGCTCATCAAGAATAATAATATCCGGCTCGCAAACAAGGGTCTGGGCAAGCTGAACCTTCTGCTGATTTCCTTTGGAAAGCGTTTCAAGCTTTTGCTTTGCATACTGGGAAACTCCCATCTTTTCAAGCCAACGCTCTGTGCTTTCTTTTGCAGTTTTCTGGCTTAACCCACGGAGCATTCCCATGTATATAAGCTGCTCGCTCACTGTTTTTTTCGGATAAAGTCCTCTCTCCTCGGGAAGATACCCTATCTGATATTCTCTTGGAACAAACGGTTTTCCATCAAGAAGCACGCTTCCTTCTGTTGCCTTAAATACGTCCATAAGAATACGGATTGTTGTTGTTTTTCCAGCGCCGTTTCTTCCCAAAAGTCCCAGTGCACTTCCGCTTTTTACCGAAAAAGAAATCCCGTGAAGAACCTCCTTCTCCCCAAACGACTTTTTCAGATTCTTTACTTCCAGCTTCATACAATTCCCCTCCTAATCTCTGTTCAGTTTTCTTTTTCTGCTTACAGTACAGAAATAACAGTATGCAGATACCATAGCAATCCACAGAAATCCCACCACAAATATAGCGAGAAGCCCTGTCTCATAAAACAGATGCCCAAGCATTGTAACTACGGTGAGAAACGGCAGCAAAACGGACATTAAACAGTACGTCCTGTAACCGCTCTGATAAATCAGAATTTTTTCTGCCTCATCACAACTTTCCAGCCACTGTTTTTGAAATTTCATAGATGTTGGATCACCTTTTTTTGTGGGTTCCATTTTCTGAATCAGTTTTACATACCGCACCTGCCAGAAGCCCTGGTAAAAGCATCCTGCGATTAAAAGTACGGCGCCTGCAAGAACCACACTCTCTTTATTTTCCGGGTTTCTGGAAAAATCCGAATACCACAGAGCCACAAGAATGATTCCTGCCACAATGGCAATCTGGCTTCCAATAATTCCCACAGACCCTGCTTTCTCAATTTTATATTCCAGAAAATCTGCCTCTTCGTCCTCCGCTCTCTCTAAAAGAACAGACAGTTTTTTCATTCTGGAAAGAGAAGCCTCGCCCACAATTACAGCTATGGCAATATCAAGGACCATCAGAAAAATCATATTTTTCCCTACGCCTCTTAAAATCACGTCCCCCACTGCTGCCATACTGCCGGAAATGTAATTTTCAATCCCACTGGCACTGAACGCTGCACCTGCAACAGCGCCTCCTCCTGTAAACAGAAGAAACAGCAAAGCATAATGCAGATATGTATGTTTCTTATTCTTCTCCATTTTGTTCCTCCTCAACGTAAGTAAAAATATCTTCCACCGTTACCTGACAGATTTTTGCAAGCTTCAGCGCCAGAGTGACAGACGGAGAATAATCTCCTCTTTCTATCAGACTGATTGTCTGTCTGGACACGCCTGCAAGCTTTCCCATATCTGACTGATTGATTCCAAGATGCGCCCTGTACTCCTTTAACCGATTTTCCAGTGGCATTTTACCCCCCCCCTCAAAAATGACTTATTTTCTTGTCAAGATGACAATTTTCCTTGTCATATTCATTCTATCATTGACAACTTTCTTTGTCAACTTGTATTTTACTACTCCTTCTTTCCCATCACAAGACAGATGTCGCAGCTTCCATTCTCTCTTCTTATAAACTGAAGCTCTCCTCCATGTGCAGCCGCAATCTGCTCTGCAATGCGAAGCCCCATAATATGAACATTTTCCTTATTTTCACTTTCTTTTCCTTCCAGTATATCTGCAATTTTTCCTGGAATCCCAGGACCGGAATCCCGGATTTCATAACATACACTTCCATCCTGGATTTTTAAAGTGGCTTTAATCCCACACCCGGAAGGGTTATGACGAATACTGTTTCCAAGAAGATTTCTAAGGGCGCGCTTCCAAAGTCCCTCATCTCCTGTAATCCTTACCTGCTCTCCTTCCTCTGTAACAGCTACCTCAATATCATAATTCTGCTCCATGCCCTCATTATAAAACTCTGCCACACATTCCCGTAAAAGAATTGCCGGGGAAAATTCTGTTTTATGAAGTGGCTGTGCATGATAAGCAAGCTTTGAAGTAAGATTTAAGTCCTGAATTAACTGACGGATTACAAGACTCTGGCAGCAAATCATCTCCGCCTTCTTTTTTTCCTCTTCTCCAAGCCCTTTCTCCCTGGAAAGCTCATCAGAATATCCCATAATAAGAGCAAGGGGCGTTCTGATGTCATGGGAAACACCTGCAATCCACTCTGTTCTTGCCCTGTCTCTCTGCTCCAATTTTTCCTTTTGCTTCTGCAGAATACTGGAAGTTCTGTTTAGTTTGCCTGCAAGCTCTGAAGCCATCCCCTTTTCTCTCATTTGTACCGGTTCCTGCCTTGAAAGCCGGTCAATCCCCTCTCCCACAGGTTTCAGCGCCTTATAAAATCGCCATCCAAGAGCTAAGATAAAAAAAACAATCACAGAAATATTCAGAAAAAAACCACATTTTATATAAACAGGAATCTTATCTATTTCTTCAATCCGAAATTCCCAGACATATTTTGAATACATATTTTTCGGCGATGCAAACACAAAGAGAGTTTCCCCTTTTTCCCATACGCGGACAGGATAATCACAAAGATACCATCTGGAAAATGACGCCACATCCGTAAGGCTATAAAACAAGGGAATTTCCTCCGGAAGATTCCAGCTCCAGATTACCTCTCCCTTCTGGTTGAGCGCCATTGCCCACTGAAATTCTGTCTCTTTTGAAAGGGCATTAATCCCCCTTTCAGACATGACCGCCTTTTCGTTTTCCACAGAAAGCTCTCCGGAAATCTCGTCCATACCGGCACGTACCCCTTCTGTCTCTCCCGATTCCATTGCCTTTTGATATCCCCAGTATAAAAAAGCGGCTCCGTTTGCCAAAATCAGTGTAAAAATAATAAGTCCTGCAGTGATACAGTATCTTCTTATAATTTTCATCATGCTCTTCATGATTTTTTCCCTGTCCCCTCTTCACTTAACCGATAACCAATTCCTCGTATTGTAAGAATCCATTTTGGATTTGAAGGCTCTTCTTCAATTTTTTCTCTGAGATGGCGGATATGTACCATCAGCGTATTTTCATATCCATAATAAGAATCTCCCCATGCAGCATTACAAAGTGCATCAAAGGTTACGATTTTTCCTCTGTTTTCATAAAGCTTCTTTAAAAGAGACAGCTCTTTTGCTGTAAAAAATGTTTCTTCTCCATGAAAGGTAACAGAAGCCCTGTCAAAATCCACAACCCGTTCCCCAAAATAAATAGCTGTTTCCTCTTTTTCTCCGTAAAACTGGTATGAACGCTTTAAAATCGCCCCTACTCTTAAAATTAACTCCTGAGGAAGAAAAGGCTTTGTAATATAATCATCTGCCCCCAGCCCCAGCCCGAAAAGGCGGTCCTGGTCTTCATCTTTTGCAGAGAGAAATAAAATCGGCACATAGGAAATTTCCCGCATTTTACAGAAAAGAGAAAAACCGTCTCCATCTGGAAGCATCACATCAAGAATCACAAGTTCCGGTTTTTCCTCTTTAAAAATCCGTAATCCCTCTGAAACAGAATGCGCCCATATCACATTTGTATAACCGTTTTGCAGCAGAATGCGGCGTATCATCACAACAAGCTCCTGATTATCGTCTACCATCAATATTTTTCTGTCATATATATTCATAAAATCCTCCTGCTTTTTTATTAGACTTATTATAAAAAAAATTTCTATGAATTTCATCTCTTCCGCCAAAATTTAAGGAAAACATAAGGAAGCTTTAAGTCTCACCTAATCTTCCTCTGATATACTTCCCATATCAAAACAAAGAGGAGGAAATTCATTATGGGAACTGTCATTACAACAGATTCACTGACAAAAAAATATGGCAAAAAAGACGTAGTAAAAGATCTGGATTTACGTGTTCCAGGTGGAAGCATTTACGGCTTTCTCGGACCCAACGGCGCCGGAAAATCCACAACTATGAAAATGATTCTGGGGCTTATCAAGCCCTCTAAAGGAAAAATCACGGTTCTTGGGAAAGAGGTAAATGAAAAGAACCGGCTTTCTGTTTTACGAAACACCGGTTCTCTAATAGAATCACCTTCCTATTACGGACATTTAAGCGGAGCTGAAAATCTTGAAATCATCTGCACTTTAAAAAATGTTCCCCCATCCGAAATTCAGCGCGTTTTGAAGATTGTCCGCATGGAAAAACAGAAGGACAAAAAAGTTTCCCAATATTCTCTTGGTATGAAGCAGCGTCTCGGTCTTGCAGCCGCCCTTCTTGGAAATCCGAAAATTCTTCTTCTGGACGAGCCTACAAACGGTCTTGACCCTGCCGGAATCCAGGAGATGCGCGAACTTATCTGCTCTCTTCCAAACCAGTATGGCATGACGGTTCTTGTATCAAACCACCTTTTAAGTGAAATCGACCAGATGGCCACGCATGTGGGGATTATTAATCAGGGAGAGCTGATTTTTCAGGACAGCTTATCTGCCCTCCACAAACACAGCCACTCCCGTCTGATTCTCAAAACAGACAACGATACTGAGGCTCTTTCCTTTCTTTTAAGCTTCGGATTTTCCGCCTCCTTCGAGGGAAAAAATCTCTGTCTGAAAGCAACCGATAACGCAGCGGTAATCAAAGCCGTAAACATTCTTGTACAGTCTGGTATTGGTATTCTTCGTTTGAATGAACAGCAAATGAGCCTGGAAGACATTTTCCTTCAATTAATCGGAAAGCAGGTGAGCTTATGAACATTTTCTGCGAATTAAAGGCGGAAGCCATGAAACAGAAAGGAAAACGAAATATTCTGGTTCCTGTGGCCTTTCTTGCTCTTTTATTTTTCTGGACTTTATTCCTTTTAAAAGGAATCAAACAGGAGGAACTTCCCTTCGGATATTTTTCCCTTCTTTATCAGTATCCTGTTATGAACGCCATTCTGGTTCCTCTTATGGTTTCTGTTGTGGCAAGCCGGATCTGTGATATGGAAGTAAAGGGAGACACCATGAAAATCCTGTTTACTCTTGAAAAACGCGGACATTTTTTCGACTGTAAATTTCTTATGGGCATGAAATATCTGGTTCTGTTTTTTGTAGGACAAACTGCTCTGATTCCTCTGTCAGGAAAGCTTTTCGGCTTTACTCAGGAAATCCCGTGGAAACATCTTCTCCTGTTTTTTATCAGCGGATTTTCTGTTGCAACAGCCCTTCTTCTCCTGCAGGAAATTTTATCCCTGT
>UQJE01000028.1 GCA_900541345.1 uncultured Blautia sp. | reverse complement strand
CCCTCTTACAAAATATGGCGAAAAGAACATCGTGATCGCTGTATTTTGCTACAACTATGCGGAGAGATATATTAAAAAGGGAAAACAGATATACTACTGGGGCAACAGTAATACTTCTGATAGAGAAAACAAAAAGCGAAAAAAAGACAACGGGACAAATTGTCCCGTAAAAAATCGCTCATTGAGATTGATATTTTTTTAACAATATGGTATCATATACTTAAGATATAGAACATATATAACAATATGGGAGGGGGGGAAATTGAATAGGATATTTGAGTTTTGACGCTTCTATTAAAATACATCAATCTGGGTTCTACACAAGCACTAAAACATGCAAATCTGGATTCGGTGGCATTGCCGGATATATTCACCATATAGATAGAGGAACAGACCGCAAGAATGGCTGTGAAATTAATCATAGCAATCCAGATATACGCTCCGATTCCACTCTTGAAAATGAATCTTATTTTAGAACTTCCAACGGAGTATGGCAACAAACAGATACTTCTAATGATATGCTTAATGCTGTCAATGGACGTATCGAATATGCAAAACAGCATGGGGCTAGGATTACCGATAAAGGAAAAAATGATACGGTCATTGTGCGACCGCTTGTCGTACAGTTGGATAAAGACATTATCAATTCACATAATGACGCATGGGTTTGGGATGTAATAAATATTATTGAAAGGATGTTTGGAAAAGAAAATATTGTAGGTTTTTCCGTTCACAAGGATGAAACCAACGTACACATTCACATTATTTTTGTGCCATGCTATGAGAATCAAAAAAGCAACGGAGAAGTTAAATGTACTCTCTCTCAAACAAAGTTTTTCAAGAATCCCCGACAGCTTGCTTCTATGCACAAACAGCTTCGTAAAGAGCTAAAAAGCAAAGGATACGATATTGAACAGGAGAATAAACCGATCGAAGAATTTCTTGCCTGTTATAAGGATAAAAATGGAAAAATACACCAACAGGGGCTTACCCCCGACCAGTTAAAGGAACTTACAAATAGGAAAGCACAATTACAGGAAAAGGAACAACAAATTATGTTAGATAGAGCAGAATTAGATGTATTAGCCAAAGCAATGGCAGACGTACAGGAAAAGGCACGAAGCACTCAAGAAAACTTGGAAAACAATATGAAAATCTTTGAGTGCCAGCAAGAAGATTTCCAAAAAGAAAAAGCGAATCTTCAAACTCAAATGAAATCACTGATTGAGGAAAAGAACGCCATTAAAAAGATGAAAAATGAAACAGATGATATGCTTGAAAAGGTATATTCCGTTTCGGATGTTTGTCAAAAGGTGCTTGAAAAAGAGCATACTCTCAATAAAGATTTCTTGGATTTTCTTGATAGGCTTGGACAGAAATATAACAGACAGTATCGGTCTACGGTTGAAAAACTCTATAAGATGTTTAATGAAGAACGCAAAGTTGAAACCTCTCCTTGGAGTGAGGAACTGGATTCGCTCCGTAGAGAACGCAACCACCAACGTACCGTTGACGAGATTGCAATGCGTTTCAACACCCCTGTAGAAAGGGATATTCCAGAGTATAATTTCTTTTAATTAAAGGAATTTTACTATAGATGGGTCAGGAGTTTTGTTTCACCTCTTTTTCAAAAAAATGAGATACCCTGTAAAAAATACAGAGTATCTCATTTTTTTATGGCAAGGCTCAAAATTTAAAATTTATGAAATCATTTGGAAATGCCTTAGTGCATCTTCTATAGCTTCTTCCTTTTCTGCGGTAACTTGTGGCACTCTTGTTTTTCCTTCCCCCAGATTATAATTGATTCTTTCAATAATTCCATATTTTCTTTTTACCTGTGCTATGTATAGGTTTGTTACATTCATTCCATAATTTTTCAATACATACTCTTTAATTTCTTCATAGGTAGCCTTACTCTCTGCCTTTGTTAAATCCATTTCGTCAAGATTGATTTCAACCTCAATATGTTGTGTTGACTTTATCTTGGACAATAAAACGCACGTTTCAACATGTACTGTCTCACAGAACTGGTCCACGCAGCAGGCTTTTTCCAACCGATACCCTGCATCAAGAAATGCCGGCAAATCTCTCGCCAGACTTGTAGCCTTACAGGAAATATAGACAATATTTTCCACCCCGTAGGCCAAAATCTTAGGCAGCGCTTTTGGATGAATCCCGTCTCTTGGCGGATCGAGAATAATCGTATCCGGCTTTTCCGAAAGCTCATCAAGAACCTTCAAAACGTCCCCTGCAATAAAACGGCAGTTTGTAAGTCCGTTTCTCTGCGCATTCTCTCTTGCGGCAATCACTGCCTCCTCCACGATTTCCACACCAATTACTTCTTTTGCAACAGCGGCCGCAAGCTGGGCAATGGTTCCCGTGCCGCTATACAGATCAAAAACCTCCTGATCTCTTGTATCTCCGATATAATCACGCACAACGCTGTACAGCACCTCTGCTGCCAGAGAATTTGGCTGAAAAAAGGAAAACGTACTCACCTTAAACTGAAGCCCCAGAAGCGTCTCATAAAAATAATCTCTTCCATAAAGAATACGGGTCTCATCGCTCTGCACCACATCCGAAAGAGAATCGTTTAAAATGTGCATAATACCCACTATCTTTCCTTCCAGAGGAAGGGCAAGAAGTTCCTGTACAAGAGGTTCCATGTCCCACTGCTCCTGCGTAGTTGTTACAAGATGGACCAGAATTTCTCCTGTTGTCACACCTCTTCTTAAAAGAAGGTGACGGAGAAAGCCTGTGTGCTGCATCTTTTTATAGTAGGAAGCGCCTCTTGAGCGGAAATATTCCCATACGCAAAGAAGAATCTTTGTCATATCCTCATGAACCAGCTTGCAGTCTCCCGCTGTCAGTACATCGTATGTACTTCCCTTTTTATGAAGTCCAAGAGAAAGAGGACCATCCTTATATTCATCTCCAAAAGAAAATTCCATCTTGTTGCGGTAACGGAATTCTATAGGACTTCCATGAATCCCATCCCATTTATAAACCGGAAGATTTTCTTCACAGCCTGAATTTTGACTCCATTCCCTGATTGCTCCGTCAAGAAGACCTCTTACCTGTTCCTCCTTCATACGAAGCTGTTCCTCATATGCCATTGTCTGGTACATACATCCGCCACAGGCAGGGAAAATACTGCACACCGGCTCTCTTGTCTCAAGAGGTGATTTTTCTAAAACCTCCAGAAGGCGTCCCTCGGCTCTTCCTGAGCGCTTTTTATTTATCATAAAACGGATTTTCTGTCCTGGAATCCCGTTTTTCACAATAACTTTCTGTCCGTCCACATACACAAAACCCTTATTGGGAAATTCAACCTTTTCAATAACGCCTTCGTAAATCTCACCTTTTTTCATTTCTCTTCTCCTCTGTCTCACAACTTCTTATTTCTTCTGTACACAAAAATGCACATCTTCAAAAATAGCCCCGGTTTCCGCCGGAGCTATTTCTCTTTACATATCATTTGTTTATATTCCGCTGCCTTATACCTGCAACGCTTCCTCTGCATTTTCAGAAATTACTCTTCTTCATCCTCAAAGTAATCGTCAAAATCATCATCGAAGTCTTCTTCGAAATCTTCCAGATAATCCGGTGTGAAGAAACGATACACGGCAAATGCGATACCCGCTACTGCTGCCACTGCACCAATAACCGCCAGTACCCAGAGGACTGTATTTTTCTGTTTCTCGTCTTCTTTTTTCTTTAATGCTGCTACTAATTCTTCTAATTTATTCATGTTCATATCGTGCACCATCCTCTCTAAAATCATACAGCGTGTCACCGCTTTTGTTTTCCTATTATATCACATATATCCGAATTTTACTACCGATTCCCTATATCTTTTTCAATTTTGCAAATCCGGCAAACATTTTTTTGACGCCAAATCGGTCAAAATCTACGGTTACCTCGTAATCTCTTCCGCCTTCTGTAATGTTTTTTACAATACCAACGCCGAATTTTACATGACGGACTGTATCGCCCACCTCATAATCAAGAGCTTCCGCTTTTGTAACCTTAAATTCCTTCGGCTGAAAAGGCTTTGCATGAAATGCCATCTTCATCTGCATATAGCTGTTATTCTTTGGCGCAATATCTTCAAGACGCGGTTTTTTCTCCTGTACCGTATGCCCTAAATCCACAAGTTCTCTTGGAATCTCTCTCACAAACCGGGAGACTCTGTTAAACTGTGTTTCCCCGCGAATCATTCTCTGCTGAGCACAAGTGAGTGTAAGCTCTTTCATCGCTCTTGTAATACCCACATAACAAAGGCGGCGTTCCTCTTCCAAATCGGAAGGATCTCCTGAACTGATCGTCATATATCCCGGGAAAATCCCATCTTCCATTCCTGTCAGAAAAACTTTTGGAAACTCAAGTCCCTTTGCGCTGTGAAGAGTCATCAGAAGAACATAGTCCTGATTAGGATCTACTGAGTCAATATCTGCCACCAGCGCAATTTCTTCCAGAAATCCGGAAAGCGTTGCCGGTTCATTCTGCGCCTTCATTGTTTCCTGATACATTTCTGTTTTGGAAATCAATTCGTCAATATTTTCAATTCTTGCCTTTGCTTCTTCCGTATCCTCAGCCCGAAGTTCATCTACATATCCTGTAAGACGAATCACTTCTTCCAGAAGCTCACGGACCGTATATACTTCTTCCTTGGAACGAAGAGACTGAATAAAATCCACAAATCCATTGATTTTGGAAAGGCTTCTTCCGATAGACGGAATTTCTTCTGCTACGCGAAGCGCATCGTAAAAACTTACCTGCATATATTCTGCATAATCCTGAACCTTACTTACCGTTGCAGCTCCGATTCCACGTTTCGGCACATTTAAAATCCTCCGTACCGCCACATCGTCCTTTGCATTACTGACCGTTTTTAAGTAACAGAGCAGATCTTTGATTTCTTTTCTTGCATAGAAATTGATTCCGCCTACAATCTTATACGGAACATTTGCAAGAAGAAATTTCTCTTCAAAAAGACGAGATTGAGCGTTCGTTCTGTATAAAACAGCGCAATCCTTATAATTGCAGTCTCCGTTTCTTCTTGCCTTTGTAATTTCTCCTACAACGTATTCCGCCTCTTCAAAACCATTTAAAAACTGGCGGAAATGTACCTTATCTCCTGCCCCGTTTTCTGTCCAGAGTCTCTTTGGTTTACGCTCTGTATTGTTTTCAATCACACGGTTTGCTGCTTCCAGAATGTTTTCCGTAGAACGGTAATTCTGCTCCAGACGGATAACCTTTGCTCCAGGAAATGCTTTCTCAAATCCAAGAATATTGCCGATATTTGCCCCGCGGAACTTATAAATAGACTGGTCATCATCACCTACCACACAGAGATTCTGATACTTTGATGCCAGAAGACTTACAAACTTAAACTGTGCAGTATTTGTATCCTGATATTCGTCTACCATTATGTACTGAAAACGTTCCTGATAGTATTCCAGAACATCCGGGCAATTTTGGAAAAGCTCCACTGTCTTTACAATTAAATCGTCAAAATCAAGGGCATTGTTTTTTCGAAGAGTTGCCTGGTACTCCTTATAAACAGCCGCAATTTTCTTCTCATTAAAATCTCCCCCTGCATTCAGCTCCATCTCCTCCGGAGAAATCAGCTCATCCTTTGCATGGGAAATTTTTGCCATCAAAGTTCTTTCTTTGTAAATTTTCGTGTCAATATTCAGGCGCCTGCAGACCTCTTTTATAACTGTTTTCTGATCCTCTGTATCGTAAATGGCAAAGTGGTTATCAAATCCCAGAAAATCAATATGCCTTCTTAAAATACGTACGCAGGCAGAGTGGAACGTAGATACCCAAATACTCTCTGCGCCCATACCCACAAGCTTATCTACTCGTTCTCTCATTTCCTGCGCCGCTTTATTTGTAAAAGTAATGGCAAGAATATTCCAGGGATTGACTCCCTTTTCTTCCATAAGGCAGGCAATTCTGTGCGTAAGCACTCTCGTTTTCCCGGAACCTGCTCCTGCCAGAATTAAAAGAGGTCCTTCTGTGTGAAATACCGCCTCCTTCTGAGGCGGGTTTAATGTATCATATATACTCATCTCTGACTCCTATCTTCTTAAAATTGCCTTAGGATAAATGCGTTTCATTCGCTCATCCGGAAAATGCTCGTCAAAAAAATCATCTACTGCTGTAGTAACTTCCTGTTCTTCTGTATGGCGCTCCGTATATCTGCAAAGTGCAAGACTTGAGATTCCCATATCAAACAACATAAATATTATCATAATCCAGGAAAGAATCACACCCGGCTTTTTCGGTATTTTTTCAATCAGTCCGGAAAGCCAGGGATAAAGATAACAGAGCCATAAAACGGCTACAATTCCCCAGAAAAAGCAGAAAAGAAGGTTAATTCTTCCCCCCAGATTAAATGGGACTTTGCTGTAATCCCAGAAAACTGTTCCAAACACAATTTCTGTAAAAACGCTGCACACATATTCATAAACGCCGCCGACTACTGTACCAAAAAGAAAAATATATCCCTTACCTCTGTTTCTGTACTGATAAAGAATAGCAGTCAGAAGCACACAGCCAAGTCCCCATACAATACTGAAATCACCATATACTACACTGCTTCGGCTCATGAGCCTTCCCATCGTGATCCAACAGAAAATGGTTTCTATAATATCTCCCAGAAACGCTCCTATAAAAAACAGGCTGACCAGCTTATAAAAACTGCATCCCACTGCAAAAACTCCTGCTTTTTCTTTTGCCTTTTCCGCCAGACGCTCCTGCTCCTGTCTGGCTTCCAGAAGCTTCTTTGCCTCCAGATCCGGATAAGCGCGGCTTACATATTTTAAAGTCCAGCCTACAAGTCCTTTTCCCATTTCATCTGCTGCCTTCTGCAGGTTTTCAGAAACGCTGGAAATAATTGCAAGCTTTTTAATTTTTTTATTAACGGCAGCAAAACTTGCCACTGTACCCACAAAATCGATCGCAAGAATAATATAAAGAACAAGGAGAATTATTTCCCCTGCCCTTCTGGGAATCATTCCTATCATCTTTCCAAGGAAAGGATTGATAAAAGCCACGCACACAACTGCTGTAAATCCCCATACAACGGTATATGGAAGATTTACATAACCGCCAAATTGAAATTTTTTCCTGGAATAATCCCACCATTTTTTATGGAAAATTTTTTCCAGTACAAATCCTGTTGCAAGGCTTACCAGGAAAGACAGCACTACTCCTCCCACAAACAAAAACAGCAGCGTATCTTTTAATTCCTGGAGAAATACAGCAAAAAGCACACCTCCAAAACCATATGCCGGACACCAGGGGCCAAACAGAAATCCAACATCTACAAACTTCTTTTCTCTGAATGCTGCTGCCGCTGTACCAATAATCCATCCGGCAAATGAGCATATGGCAAAAATCCATAATAACTTATACATTGTAACTTCCAAATCTTTTCCTCCTGCGTATTTTTATTTTTCTATTCATATCCTTATGAAGCTATTCGCCGGAAAAGTTATCTGAGAGCATATTCCTTTCTCAGCGAATAAAAAAAGCCACTGGAAACTCTCATTTCCAGTGGCAATTACGTGTGTTAGAGGATTCGAACCCCCGACCTTTTGGTCCGTAGCCAAACGCTCTATCCAGCTGAGCTAAACACACATTTTTGCGTTTTTCCCTCGCAACAATGAGTATTCTACTCTATAAGGAATAAAATGTCAAGGGTTTTTTGAAACTTTTTTTATTATTTTTTTCAGTTTCTTCGAAGAGCCTCTATAGGGCTTAATTTTGCAGCTTTCCGTGCCGGATAAATTCCAAAAAACACGCCCACTGCACAGGAAAATACAGTAGCCGCAAAAATTGTAGAAGCACTGATTCCAGGTGTAATCTCCATCTGCATACTTGCGCTCATAACTCCACATATTGCGTAGCCGCCTGCAATTCCCAGAATAATGCCTATGATTCCTCCGATTACTGTGAGAATGGCAGCCTCTGCCAGAAACTGCAGCATTATAGAAGATGTTTTCGCCCCAAGCGACTTTCGAATACCAATCTCTCTCGTACGCTCTGTCACAGAAACAAGCATAATATTCATAACGCCGATTCCTCCTACAAGAAGAGAAATTCCTGCCACAAAAGAAATAAAAGCAGTTACCATTCCCAACATGTCATTCATGGATTTTAGTACATCCTGGAAATTTTCCACACGATAATAATCCTCTCCTGCACTTTGGTGGCGTTTTTCCAGAAGTTTTACTACCCTGTCTGCCACTGCCTGTGTATCCAGACTTTTATCTGCCTGAACCGTCATAGAATAGAAGAAATCCATATTTCCGGTGAAGTCATCCATAGCTGTAAATGGAACGCTTACTGACACCGGCATTCCCTCATAGGTATAACTTACAAAAGTACCATTTTCTTTCTGTGCCGTTACCCCGGCAATGCGAAATGTCTTTGTAATATCATAGCATGTAATATCAAGAGTCATTCCCACTACATCATCTGTTCCAAAAAGGCGCTTTGCATCTGCGTCTGAAATGACACACACATTTTGCGCTTCCATAAGCTCGTTTTCTCCAAAATATGTGCCATGCTTCATATTTATATTATTTACAAGTTTTGCATCCGGTCCTTCTGCAGACACATAAAGAGGAAAATTCCCCTTTCCTGTCACAGTTTCTCCCTGGTATGTTTCTGAAATATTTACGCCTTCAATTCCCTCAAGCTCACGCACTGCGCTCACATCTTCCGGCGTAATCCACTCTTCATCTGTCTGGGCATCTTCACTGCAGCTTATAAAAATCTGTCCTCCGCCTATATCATTGATTTCGCTGTTCATCTGATTTTTTGTTCCTTCACCGATTGAAACAATCGAAATCACAGATGCGATGCCAATAATAATTCCCAACATAGTAAGAAACGAGCGGCCTTTATTTGCCATAATATTATGGACTGCCATCTTGACATATTCGTAAAGATTTCCCATTTTAAGCCTCTCCTTCTTGTGCTTCTGCCTGCATTCCTTCCTCCAGGCTGCCAAGATCGGAAATCACCTGATCTCCTTCTTTCAGACCTTCTTTGATTTCTACATAATCCTGAGAACTCAGTCCGGTTGTTACATTTTGTCTTGTAATCACACCCTCTCTCAGAACATAGCAGAAGGAGCCGTCTTTTCCTATATTTACAGCCTCTACAGGAAGCGTCACTACATTTTCTGCAGACTCCGCATGAATTTTTACTTTTGCATCTACTCCCAGGAAAATATCTTCATCAGGATTTAAAATGCTGACTGTTGCAGAAATCACAGGCGTTCCTTTTTCATTGGGAGACGCAATGTGGCTTACCTTTGTTACCTTTCCTTCATATGTACGGTCTGCCATCGTGATTTCCGCACTCTGGCCTTCTTTTACCTTATCATAATCATATTTGGAAATATTTATATCTACGCTCACCTTATCTGTATTCTGAAGAGTAAAAAGCTCCATACCCTGCGTCACAGTCGAGCCCTCAACAGCCGCTGTTTTGGAAATGACTCCGTTAAACTCAGCCGAAATCCCCTTTTTTCCATCCTCCAGAAGCTCTTCCGCTGTTTTGGCTTCCATCTCAGAAAGATTATTTGTAATTTTCATCTTTTCTTTCTGCTCTTTAGAAAGACCTGCCTCATCAGCCTCTGCAATAGCTTTTTCTGAAGCAAGCTCCGACTGAAGCTCTGCCAGATCGCTGCTTGCATCCTCCAGAGCTCTCTCAATGCCTGAAGTATCCACTGATGTATAGGACGCTCCTCCTGTCTGAACATTTTCTGCCTCTTCCTCTGCGCCTGCCTGACTTCCATCTGTCAGCTCATCGCTTCCTGAAAATACTGCATTTTCAAAATCAGAAAGCGCCGGCATTTTCGGCTCCTGTGCTTTCATTGTTTCATAAGCCTCTTTTGCCTGATTCTTTGTAATTTCTGCCTGGCTTCTCACCTGTTCTGCCTGGTGAAGTGCCTCTGTATTTACCTCTGAAGGGTCTGCCTGCCAGGTTGCAAATGCCATCTGATAAGCAGTATCTGCCTGATTAAAATCACTCTGCGCCTGATTTGCACTGGAATTTAATTCCCCAAGCTCCTGCTGATATTTTGGAAGCGTCTCATTCTGATATACACGAAGAGCCTCTGCGTACGCTTTCTGTATCGCCTGATTTTTTTGCTCCTGCGCCTTCTGCTGAGCGGCAAGCTCCGCCTGCGCCTGAGCAGCCTGTGCCTCCGCCTGATCTCTGGCAGCCTGTGCCTGTATTTGAGAAAGCTGGGCTTTTAAAGATGACACCTGGTTCTTCTTGCTTTCTATCTGCTGTTCCAGAGTTTTCACATTCTTTTTAGCATCACTCTGTTTCTTTTCTGCCTTATCAGATTTCTTTATCGTATCCTCATAGTCGTATTTTCCGGACTGGAATGACATGGCAGCTTTCTGATTATCTTTTTCCAGATTTTCCATATCAAACGTGATCAGCTTTGTTCCTTCTTTTACAGAATCTCCTTCTTCAAAAGAAACTTCTGAAATTTTGGCGTTTACAGGAGAAAAAAATGTTTTTTGTTCCTCGCTTACGACTGTTCCTGTGGCATCTACAATCTGCTCCACATCTCCTACAACTGCCGTTTCCACCGGAACAGCCGGAGCCGATGCTTCTTTCGCACCTCCATTGCCCGCAACGGCAGCGCCGCCTGCCACAACTGCTACTACACCTGCGCATATCAATATTTTTTTGTTTCTTTTCTTCATGCCTTCATCTCCTCGAACTTCTCGTTTATGGTATCTGATTCTATTTTTCCATCCATAATACGAACTACCCTCTTTGCCTGGTCCGCAATTCCATTGTCATGAGTAATCAGAATAATCGTTTTTCCTGTTTTGTGCATATCTTTCAATATTCCAAGAATTTCCCTGCTGGACGCAGAGTCAAGATTTCCGGTAGGCTCATCTGCAAGAATAACTGGCGGCTTTGCCGCAATCGCTCTTGCTATGGCAACCCTCTGCTGCTGGCCTCCCGACATTTCATTTGGTTTGTGATGAAGTCTTTTTTCCAAACCTACCATTTTTAAAGATTCAATAGCAAGATTTCTTCTTGTTTTCCTGTCAATTCCCCTGTAAATTAAGGGAAGCTCTACATTTTCAATAGCTGTGAGATTTGCTATCAGATTAAACCCCTGAAAAATAAAGCCGATTTCCCGGTTTCGCACTACGGAAAGCTCGTTGTCTTTCATAGTGGATACATCTGTACCATTCAGATAATATTCTCCGGAAGTGGGAACATCAAGACATCCCAGCATATTCATAAAGGTAGATTTTCCGGAACCAGACTGTCCAATGATCGCCACAAATTCCCCTTTCTGAATTTCCAGATTTACATGATCCAATGCCCTTACCTCGTTTTCTCCCGGATTATAAATTTTACATAAATCTTTTACTTTTATCAGTGCTTCTTCCATGTTACGCCTCCTGCCCCTGATTATATCACTGCACTGTTTCTTTTCCTATATTTATTTTACGGAGAAAAAAAACAGAACCGGGGTTTCAGTACCCTGGTCCTGCTTTCCCTCTGCCTTTTATAACGAGGAAGGATTTATTTTTGATTCATTCTGTTTTGATTTTTTACGCATCAAGAAGAAATGCTTTATATGCTTTTTTCGCCTCGTATACGTCTGCCTTGCTTGTTACTTCCCATGGAGCGTGCATACTTAAAACAGCAACGCCGCTGTCAATTACTTCCATTCCGTAAAGAGCTGCGATAAATGCGATTGTTCCGCCGCCGCCCACGTCAACTTTTCCAAGCTCTGCTGTCTGGAATGCAACTTCATGGTCGTCAAAAATTCTGCGTACTCTTGCAACGTATTCTGCATTTGCATCGTTGGAGCCGGATTTTCCTCTTGCTCCTGTAAACTTATTGAGAACAATTCCTCTTCCAAGGAATGCTGCGTTTTTCTTTTCAAAGCACTCTGCATAAGCCGGATCAAAACCTGCACTTACGTCAGAAGAAAGCATACTGCAGCTGCGAAGAGTTCTTCTTAAAGCAAGGTCGGAATATACGCCCATTGCGTCCATAAGCTCTGCTACGCTGTTTTCAAAGAAACGTGACTGCATACCTGTTGCGCCTACGCTTCCGATTTCTTCTTTGTCTACAAGGAGACAGCAGCATGTACGTTTCGGAGCTTCCATCTCAAGCATTGCAACAAGAGAAGTATATGCGCATACACGGTCATCCTGTCCGTAAGCAGCGATCATGCTTCTGTCAAGACCGCAGTCTCTTGCTTTTCCTGCCGGAACTATTTCAAGCTCTGCAGAAAGGAAATCTTCTTCCTCAATTCCATATTTCTCTGTGAGAAGCTTCATAACATTTTCTTTTACTGCTTCTTTTTTATCTTCCGGAAGGTCTTTTAACGGTCTGCTTCCAATAAGGAGATCAAGGCTTTCTCCCTCAACTACTGTAGAAGCCGGTTTCTCCATCTGTTTTCCTGCAAGATGTACAAGAAGGTCTGTGATATATACGATTGGGTCACCTTCTTCTTCCCCGATATTTACATTTACTACAGAGCCGTCTTTCTTTGCGATCACTCCGTGAAGTGCAAGAGGAAGAGCTACCCACTGGTATTTCTTGATGCCGCCGTAATAATGTGTATCAAGGTAAGCAAGGTCGGAATCCTCATACAGAGGATTCTGCTTGATGTCGATTCTCGGAGAGTCGATATGCGCGCCAAGAATGTTCATACCTTTTGTAATATCCTCTTCTCCAATGTGGAAAAGAGCAATGATTTTATTCATATCAACTGTGTACACCTTGTCTCCGGCTTTTACAGTCTCACCTTTTGCCAGTTTTTCTTCCAGGGAAACATAGCCTTTTGCTCTTGCCTCCTCGATTGTTCTGTCTACGCATTCGCGCTCTGTCTTTCCATTGTCAAGGAAACTCTTATAAGCTTCTGCGAGAGCTTCCATCTCTTTTTCGTCTGCTTCTGTATAAGAAAGCCAGGCATTTTTTGTTTCCATTTTTATCCACCTTTCCTACCCCATTTTTTTGACAACAGGGTATTCTCTTTTATCATTTCCGATATGTCTCCTATTATAGAACAAAACCGCAGATTTTTCCATATCTAACTTTACAAAAACAGAGGAATTCGTTATAGTGAGTTTATTACTGTAAAAGGAGGTTTTCGTATGCAGTCATCTGCAGAACTAAAGGAACAGCTTCGCTCTCTTAACAGAAAAAGCTATCCTGCCTATAAATCATTAAAAGGAACATACCGCTTCCAGAAATATATCTTATCTATCGACCATGTACAGGGAGATCCATTTGCCTCCCCTTCCCATATAACCGTCTCTGTCTCCCATAGAGACGCCGGATTTCCCGATGATTATTATAAGGACAAACTGACACGCACCACACTCTCAGACTACCTTACCAGGAGATTTGAACAGCAGATAAACCAATATTCCTTTCGGGCGAAAGGCTCCGGAAAAAGTGGTCTGATTTCTGTGAGCCACTGCAGTCAGGAAGTAATTGCCCGCACGGCCTGTGAAATTACAGACCAGGGAATTCTTGCCCGTTTCTTTGTGGGCTTTCCCGCAAACGGCAGAACCATCAACGCGACGGAGCTTGAAAAAATTCTTTTTGATTTTCTCCCTTCAAGTGTGGAGCAGAGTTTCTTCTATAAAAATATAAACAGCGCACATTTACAAAGGTCCATTTTTCTTGCAGAAGACCAGGAATATATCCGCAAGACTTTAAAAGAACAGAAGCTTGCTGCTTTTGTGGCAGACGGCGCGATTCTTCCAAGAGAAAGCGGTGTTTCCCAGAAACCTATGAAAAATGCAGTCACTTTTTCCTCCCCGGAAAGTCTTCGGGTTACTTTAGAGCTTCCACACAAAGGAAAAATAACAGGTATGGGAGTTCCCTGCGGTATCACCTTAATTGTAGGCGGTGGCTATCACGGGAAATCTACTCTCTTAAACGCACTGGAACTTGGTGTGTATAACCACATTCCGGGAGACGGAAGAGAATATGTCATCACAGACGAAAGCGCCTTAAAACTCCGCTCAGAAGACGGTCGTTTCATTAAAGATACAGACATTTCCATGTTTATTAACGACCTGCCAAACAAAAAAGACACCTGCTGCTTCTCCACAGAGGATGCCAGCGGCAGCACCTCTCAGGCTGCCGGTATTGTGGAAGGCATAGAATCTGGAAGCCATGTTTTCCTTCTGGATGAGGACACCTCTGCTACCAACTTTATGGTTCGGGATGAATTTATGCAGAAAGTGATCCGCCGGGAAAAAGAGCCCATTACTCCCTTCCTGGAGCGCGCCCGTAATCTCTATGAGAAAGGCGGTATTTCCACTGTTCTTGTTGCCGGAAGCTCAGGAGCATTCTTCCATATTGCAGACACAATTATCCAAATGGATAACTATTGTCCTGTAGATATTACTTCCTCCACAAAAGAACTATGTAAAAGCTATCCTCTTACAGAGTCTCACATCCCGCCTTTCCATATGCCGCAAAGCCATCGGGTTATGACAAAAGCTGCCCCTTCAAAAACAAAAAGCAGGAATTATTTTGGAAAAGAAATGGCCTCCATGCCAGAGCGCCTGAAAATTAAGGTTCATGGAAAAGACGGCTTCTCTCTTGGAAAACAGGAGATTGACCTTCGTTATATTGAACAGATTACAGATGGGGAACAGACAGCTTCTCTTGCTCTTCTTCTGAAATATGCCTGCGAACACTTAATTGACGGAAAACGTACACTTGGGGAAATCGTGGAATTTCTTAATCGTAAGCTGGAAGAAAAAGGCTTTGACGCCTTCCGGGAAAACGGATACGTTTCCGGTGGGTATGCCATGCCGAGGATTCAGGAGATTTATTCCTGCTTTAACCGATATAGAAGGGTATAATTTTACCCAAACAAAAACTACCTCTTCTTCGGCGGTCCTGCCGTGAGAGGTAGTCTTGTTATTTACATATTTAGGGAAAGGAAAGAGTTATCTTAAAAGCTCTGTTCTTTTAAGATGTATATATCATATCAGGTAATTGTGAGGAAATTTTGTCTTAATTCTAATAAATTTATAAAAACAATTAAAAAGATATTATAGAATTATGATTTTCCTCTCTTAGTCGTGTCTCTCATCCTCATTATCGTAGCATTCGCAGAAACGGGCAGCAAATGCCGGCGGTTCATCTTTCACATAAAGATGGGATATGTCTCCAAAAGAACTGATACGGAATGAAGCAATTCCTCTTCTTCTCTCCTCTGTCACGACAGTGGTGACAGAAGTTGGGGCAGCACACATTCCATGCCATAAAACCATAGGAGATGCCCCAATCAGATGTGCTAAAAGTACACATTCCAGTCCAAAATGACAGAAAAATACAAGTGTATCCTGATTCGGTTTTTCCACCCTGTAAATATGATCTTCCCGTACATATCCATGTTTTGCAAGAAGCCTGTCAAACTCTCCTGTTACCTTTTCGTATTCTTCTTTAATATGCTCCGGAGTAAAACGCTCATTTTCAAACCAGTGATCATACTGATAAAAACGCGCGTCCTTTGTCCAGTCCTGTGGCAGCCAGTCCCATAATCCCTTCTTTCTGTCTGTTACATCGGGACGGTTAATGTAATACGTAAACTCTCGAAGCCAGTCGCATTCTTCTGCTGTCCTGCCCATCTTTTTTAAAGTAAGAGAAGCCGTATCCTTTGCTCTCCCAAGAGGGGAAACGTAAAAGTCCTTTATATCCAGCTTTGAAAGCCGTTCTGATAAATATTCCGCTTCTTTCCAGCCTTTTTCTGTGAGAGAATCTATGGAATAATCCGGGTCTCCATGTCTTACAATTAATAACTTCATTTCATTTCTCCTGACTGCATAATATTATCCTTCAAGTATATATCCTTTGCCAGCACATTGTCAATCAGGATAAAATAAGCCTCCTGTAAAAATACAGGAGACTTATTGCAGTTGCCGTTATTATCCCTTTACACCGGAAGCCACAATACTCTGCTTCAATTGTTTTGAGAAAAGAATGGAGAGAAGAATGACCGGTGTAATCGTTACTACCGCAAGTCCCATCAGAGCGTTCTGCTTTGTACTTACATTATTGGAAATATTATAAAGAGCAACATTTAAGGTCCATAAATTCTGATCCTCTGTTACCATCCATGCCCAGAAGAAGTCATTCCAGTTTCCAATAAACGTCTGAAGGGCAATCAGAGAGATAATCGGTTTTGACAGCGGCATACAGATTTTACTGTATAAGTATAAGTTAGAGGCTCCATCAAGAGAAGCCGCCTCAAAATAGCTTCCAGGAATCTGATCAAAAAATCCTTTGTACAAGTATACATAGAAACCGTACGGATATAAAAACGGAAGCAAAAGAGCTGCGTAATTATTGTAGGCTCCCATTTCTCTGTACATAACCAGCTGCGGAAGCATAATACTCGCAAACGGCACCATCATGGCCCCCATAAAAAACATCAATACCACTTTTCCGGCTCTTGGGGTCAGAAGTCTGCTGATTACAAAGGCACAGACAGAGCAGAGAATCACCTGTGCAATCATGGCAAAACCGATAACGATCACACTGTTTCCCACAAACGTCATAAACCCGAATTTTGCAATCGTTTCATTCTTCGGATATATGTATCCCGGCATCTGAAGATAGTATTTAAAGCTCTCTACGTTCAGCCAGTTATTCCGTTTATCGCCTACAGAAACAAGCTTTCCTGTCAAAGGATATTTTTCATTGATCAGTTCTGTTACGGATTCTTTAAAGTAACTTCCAAGCCCTTCCGGACATTCCTTTGAAATTCCATTTAAATCAAACTCGTATCCAAGAGATTCACTTGCTCTTAAATATCTGTCACCATGCAAAATTACTTCTTTTTTAATTGCAGAACGGGTAAAGATTCCATAATCGCATTCCATCTGCAGTTTCATCTGATGGGCTCTTGAATGAAATACAGTTTTCCCATCCCTTGTACCATAAAACTGTACTTCCATAATGGACTGATCACCCATTTTATAGTTGATTCCAAACATGGCAAGCACACTGTCCTGCTGCATCAAATCTTTTAACTCTTCCTCACTTCCCTCTATATCTGAATAATCTGCCACAAGAGAGACACTGTTTGCAGAAGAAGGCAAAAGCTTTGGAGGAACTTCATATATTTCCGAATTATTTTTCATAGAGCCGGATACTGCAAATATAAAGGGATACAACATAAGTGCCGCAAACATAAGGGACAGCACAACTGCACATATCTTTAACGTCCGGTCAGATCCGCTCATCCGGATTTTATTTTTATTCTTCTTTTTTGACATAGCTGTTCTCCTATTCTCTTTCCGATTTTTCAAAGTGCATCTGCACCATAGTCAGCAGCGCTGTTACAATAAGAAGGATGATGGAGGCGGCAGAACCGCGGCCATAATTCAAATCCTGATTAAATGCCTGATAGATAAAAATGCCCTGTGTCGTGGACGAACCGCTTGGACCACCTGATGCATACATATATGGCGCATCCAGAAGCTGCATAGTTGTAATCACACACATAATCAGCTGGATAAATACCATAAATGAAATATTCGGAAGAATAATTTTTGTAATTTTAGAAAATCCTGTACATCCGTCAAGAGCTGCGGATTCCAGAATATCTCCTGAAATTCCCTGAATAGCAGACAGATACAGAAGAACGGTAAGACCGCCTCCAAGAACACCGGGGAAAATAATACAGAACTTTACAAGCTCAGGATCGCTTAACCATGCCTGAGGTTCCCCGCCGAAAAACTTCACAATCTGATTTGCAACACCATAATCCGGATGCCATATCCATCTCCATATAATTACATTTACAGAAGTAGGGATCAGCGCCGGAAGAATATATAACGTCGTCAGACCTTTTTGAAGTCGCTGCAGCTCATTTAAAAGAAGTGCCTGGATCAGCGGAATAAAAAAGCACATCGCAAGCTGCAAAAGAAGAAAAATCAAAGTATTCTTCCATGACTGCCAGTAAAAGTCCATCTGAAACATATCCTGATAATTTTTAAACCCTACAAATTTTCCCGGCGGATTAATAGGATCATACTTAAATAGTGATATGAAAAAGGCACTTACAATCGGGTAATATTTTAACCACAAGGTAAAAAAAATAGGCGGTGCAAGAATACACCAGGGAGCTACTTTTCTTCTGAAGGTGTAGCTTGACATCCCATGTTTTTTCTTTTCTTTTTTATTCATTTTTATCTGATACCTCCTGCCCTCGATTCTATACCTACAGTATAATAGAAAATTGCCTTCTGAAAAATCAACAGGTTACACTTTTTATGTGTCTTTATTTAACCTTTGCATTTTCTTTTGAAAAAGAGATAAAAAAGTAGACATTTTTTGCACAAAACGTTAATTTCCTGTAATTTCTTTATATAAAATTCTCTGTTATAATAAACACACAAAACGAGTTCGAGATGAACCAAAGGAGGATGTAGCATGAAAAAAAGAAGTTTAGCTATCTTATTAAGCCTCAGTATGGCAGCTGTTTCCATGATGGGTGCAGCCACAACTGTATTTGCTGAAGAAAAAGCAGAAGAAAAAGAGCCCGTAGAGCTGACCCTGTGGGTGACAAGCCGTGACGAAGACGACTTTGAAGCAGAAATGGACGCAAAATTTGAGGAAGAGCATCCGTGGATTACTTTAAATAAAATCGTAAAAGAAGGCGATCCGGGAAACGAATTTTACCAGGCAGTTGCTGCCGGCAATGCTCCTGATCTTGTAAACTGTTCCTTCACTATGATGGATACTTATATGAAATCCGGAATTCTTGAACCATTAAATGCTTACACAGACAACTGGGATGAATGGGGCAATTTTACAAAAGAATATGTAGATATGTTTACACTTGACGGAAATGTTTACGGAGTTCCTTACACAGTAGCGCCTATGCTCTTTGGCTATAATAAAGCCCTTTTTGAAGAAGCAGGAATTGAAAAACTTCCGGAAACATGGGATGAAGCTCTGGAGGCAGCAAAAAAAATCAATGACCCAGACAATCAGATTGCAGGATATGCAACACTGGCAGCTGAATGGACAGAATGGTTCTTCCAGTATTATGTATGGCAGGCTGGCGGAGACCTTACAAAACAGAACGAAGACGGAACAGCAGAACTGACCTTTACAGATCCTGCAGTTATGGAAGCAGCAAAATATTATCAGCAGCTTCGCAAGGATGACGTTTTACAGAGCGATCTCACTCTCAAATTTACAGACCTTGTCACAAACTTTGGTCTTGGCAAAATCGGTATGATGCCATTTGCAGCAGACTGGGTAAAAGATGCCGTATCTCAGGGTATGGATCCAGACGACCTTGGCCTTATGCTTCCTCCGGCAGGACCTTCCGGTGAAAGAACAACCGCTATTGCAGGTACTACTTACGTAATCAATGCAAAAGCAGATCAGGCAAAGAAAGATGCAGCATGGGAATATATTGCACACAAAGCAGGTGCTGAATACCAGAAAGCTTACTACGAAAATCTTGCAACAAAAGGTGCTCCAAACCCGATGATTATTCCAAGAGACGATATGACAATTACTGATTTCTATGAATTCCCTGAGGAATATTCCGATGTTCTTGAACAGGCTAAGACAATTGGCCGTCTTGAATTCTACGGTAAAGCAGATTTCGGTACTTATGTAGACAGAGCTGTACAGAAGATTCTTGTTGATCCGAATGCAGATCCGGAAAAAGAATTTGCAGATGCACAGAAACAGTGTGAAGATGAAGTTCTGGAATCTTTCAACGAAACAGCTAAAAAATAATTCACACAAATATATTATTTTTTCGGGAGCAGATATATAATGTATCTGCTCCCTTTTATTTTTAACAACTTTACAGGAGGATATTTTTATGAGTAAAAAAATGACTATCGCCATTCTTGGTCTGGGAAGCCGCGGTCTTCAGGTATATGGAGATATTATCAGAAAATATGATTCTATTATGGAAGTAACTGCCGTTGCCGATTTGCTTCCCGACAGACTTGTAAACGCAAAAAATTTTTTTGGTCTGAAAGATGATGCATGCTTCTCAAGCGCAGAAGAGCTTTTGTCCAGAGAACGTCTGGCAGATGCTGTTTTTATCTGCACGCAAGACAGAGATCATGTTCCTCAGGCAAAGGCAGCGCTGAAAAAAGGTTATCATATTCTTCTTGAAAAGCCGGTTTCCAATTCTGCCGAAGAATCTCTTGAACTTTTAGAAGAAGCGAAAAAATACGACCGAAAAATTTGTGTATGCCATGTTCTTAGATATACCCCTTTTTATTCCACTTTAAAAAAAACTCTCGCTCGCGGAGATATCGGACGAATTATAAATATACAGGCCCGGGAGGATGTGGGCTTTTTCCATCAGGCCCATTCATTCGTAAGGGGTAACTGGAGAAACAGTGACACAACCAGTCCTATGATTCTTGCAAAATGCTGCCATGATATGGATCTTCTTGTGTGGCTTTCCGGTTCTTCCTGTAAACAAGTCTCTTCTTTTGGAAATCTTACATGGTTTAAAGAAGAAAATGCTCCAAAAGGAGCTGCCAGACGCTGTCTCGATGGCTGTCCTGCAAAAGAGCACTGCCCTTATGATGCAGAGAAAATTTATATTTCCAACCCTGATACCGGTGTAAGACATGAAAATGGATGGCCCGCTAATACTTTTGCAGTCCCTCCTACCGAAGAAAATGTCAGAAAAGCTCTGGAAACAGGCCCTTATGGACGTTGTGTGTATTACTGCGATAACAATGTTGTCGATCACCAAGTTGTAAATCTTCAGATGGAAAATGACATAACCATAACTTTTTCCATGTGTGCATTCAGCGCAAAATGCAGCCGTACAATTAAAATTATGGGAACTTTAGGTGAAATTGAGGGAAATATCGACGAAAATAAAATTTATTATACTCCCTTCGGTCAGGAAACACAGATCATTGACCTTACTTCATTTACAGATGATTTCAGTGGTCACGGAGGCGGTGATATTCGCATGGTAAAACAATTTGCAGACTATGTAATGACCGGGAAAAAGACAGATTCTATCACAGACCTTGATATTTCCCTGGAAAGCCATTTCATTGCTCTTGCAGCAGAGGAATCCCGAAAATTGCAGGGAAAACCCATCTCCATTCACGAATTTATGTTATAATAAATATATTAAAAGCAGCAGAAAGGAATGCATTCTATGAAAAAACAGCGGAAAGATTCACTTCATAAAAGCACTAAGATTCAGACATTTTTACGGAAAACCAGCATTTTCCGAAGACTTATCATATCCTTTCTGCTGCTTATTGCGCTGTCCTCAGCCTTTATTACTTTTTTCTTCCTCTTCCGCTATTCTAACCTTCTGGAAGAGAAAATTGAACACACCGTTTCTCTTATGGTACAAAATGCAGCTTTAAAAACCCAGGATGTTATGCAGGAATATGAAGAGCTCACGGTTTCCTTCTATGGAGATTCCCATTTGATACGGGCGCTTCAGGAAAATGCCTCATTGAAAGAAACTCCTGACTCTTCCCTGTATCAGGCGAATAAGACATACATTGAAAAAAGACTGTACCACGCATCTTCTGAGAAACGCAATATTCTGAATATGCAGCTTGTCACACCATACTGCCAATATTATATGATGGAAGAAAATGGCTATCGAAGAGGCGGATGTATCCGCAATCTGGATGAATTTTATAAATCGGACTTTTATCTTCTTCCTCAAAAACAAAGAGGCTATCCTACCTGGATTGAAACAGATGAACAAAGCCGTACTTTTTATCAGAGTGAACAAAATGTGTATGGTTTTGGAAATCTAATTACCTTATGCGTAGGTATCTACACACCAGTAGACCGTGAATTTCTCGGAGTACTGATTGTAAATATCAACCTGGAAGCCTTTTCTGAAATTTGGGACGGCTCTGCTGCCTCAAAAGAAGGAAATGCTTTTTTATCCGGAAGAGATGGGCTTTTAATGTCCTATTCCCCGAATATTCTGGCACCTTCCTTTCCAAAATCAAACGATAAATACGAACAGATGCTGGAAAATGAAAAAGGGATTATAGAAAGCAGTGCAGATGATCAGATTATTCTGACTGCCTACCAGAGAATCCCTTCCACCAATCTCCTCACCACTTACATGGTAAACAAAGATCTCGCTTTTGAAAGTATCTATCAGCTTCGCAATTTCTGCCTTCTGATTCTTGCTTTCGTAGTTGCCGCCAGTGTATTAATTGCGTATTTTGTTACAAAAAGCATTTCTCAGCCTGTGGATCAGCTGATTTCTGTTATGAAAAAGACCGGAAACGGCGAGTGGAATTCCCGCTATCCTAATAGCGGAAATGATGAGATTACCATTCTGGGAGACTGTTTTAATGAAATGGCTGAAAAAACAGGTCAGCTTATTGAACAGGTATATCTTTCTGAAATACGAAGGCAGCAAATCTCGCTCAGCTTAAAAAACGCGCAGCTTGATGCACTCCTGATGCAGATTAATCCTCATTTCCTCTACAATACACTTGATATTATCCGGTGGGAGGCAATGTATGAGGCAAATGGAGAAAGCAGAGTCACCCACATGATCGAAGCCTTCAGCCGTCTCTGCCGCATGGGAATCCATGCCGGAAGCAACACCATTACTCTTTCTGAAGGAATCCGCCACGGAGAAACTTATCTGGAAGTTATTAATTTCCGCCATCAATATAAAATAGAACTGGAAAAAGATTTCTCTATAGACACTGAAAAAGTTTATGTTCCTCCATTTATGCTGCAGCCGCTTTTTGAAAATGCTGTAACACACGCTTTCGGCGATGCGAGCAAAGGCTGCCGGATTATCCTGAAAGGCAAAATAGACAGGGATACTCTCTTTCTTATTGTTGCAGATAACGGAAAAGGAATTTCTTCGGAAGAATGCGAAAAATTAAATGCCCGCATGATGGATTCCGACGCTTTCCGGAACAGCTCCGAAAGCATCGGCATGGTAAATGTAAATCAGAGAATCCGGCTGTTTTATGGTTCAGAATACGGAATCCATGTAAAAAGCCAACAGGATAGAGGTACAGAAATCACAATCACTCTGCCTGTAAGAACAATATCAGAAGACATGAAAATGGAAGTGGAGGATGAAAAAAATGGCTTATCAGGTATTAATCATAGATGATGAGGAAATTGTGTGCCGGGGGATGGCGCAATTTGTAAAATGGAAGGAACACGGCTTCTCCGTTGCCGGCACTGTATATCTCGCAAAAGAAGGTCTGAAATTTCTGGAAAACAACCATATCGATGTTATTTTTCTTGATATAAGAATGCCTGAGATGACCGGTCTGGAAATGCTGAAAATCATTTCTGTAAAATACCCTTCTGTAAAAACAGTAATTTTAAGCGGTTTCAGTGAATTTTCTTATGCCAAAGAAGCCATTCGATACGGTGCATATGATTACTTAAATAAACCCGTAAATTTACAGGAAATTGAAGGACTTCTCGATCGTCTGGCTCTTGAATTTAAAAAAGAAGAACAGGAAAATAACGTACGGAAAAATCGACTGGAAGGACTTCTCCTCTCCATCGCAAAAGGCCATTCCCACATTCGTGAAGAACAATATCAGCTTCCGCCTCTCGGAGACTGGTACGGACTTTCTATGGAAATGATGCCGCGCGGACTTTCTGAGGAAACCATTTCGCAATATAAAAAAGATCTGAAGCGTGAAATACGCCTTGTCATTCCTGATGCTGTTATTTTAGACAACCAGATTTACGGTATGTTTGCTTTAATTCCGTATAACAGTCCTACAGAGGCCTCCAGTTTCACCAGCATTTTAGAACAGGCCGGAGAACGAAACGGCGGATGGTTTTTTGGCGGCAGCAAATATAAAAACGGCTACTCTGATCTTCCCGACGCTTATGAAGAGGCGGAACAGGCACTCCGATATAATAAAGCAAGAGAAGGAAGCGGCATTATATGGTACAAAAATATAGAAATGCTCTTCCCAAAAGAAGTACCGGAAATGTCAGATGTGGCAAATGCTCTGGTATCTATACTCACAAATCCAGAGGAAAGGGATCAAGCTGTTACATATATGGATTCTGTTTTGAACTCTCTGAATGATAAACGTTTAAGCGTACTTCAGATTCAGGCAGCCTGCATTGGCGGACTTATTGAATTAAACGGAAATCTGCAGAATCTTAAATTAAAATCAATCAATCTTCGCCAGAGTTTGAATTCTATCCTTGAAAACATTCTTCTGTGTCACGATTTCCCGAGTACAAAAAGCTGTATTCTTGATTATGTACAGAAACTTTCCAATAAACTTAATGAAGCAGATGAACAGCTGCTGGCAAAAGGAATCATCCATGATATACAGATTTTTATTCGAAATCATTATCAGGAACCTATCTCTCTTGCCTCCCTTGCAGAGCAGTTTTATCTTCACCCGAATTATTTAAGCCGCCTCTTCAAAGAAAAAACAGGAAAAAATTTCATTGATTACATTACAGAAATTCGAATGGATAAAGTAAAACAAATGCTTGAAGATCCAAGCGGAAAAATCAGTGACATCAGTCAGGCTGTGGGTTATGAAAATCCCAGGTACTTCAGTAAAGTTTTCAAGCAGACAACAGGCTTTACCCCAAGAGAATACAGAGAACACATCCTTTCCTTAAAAGGAAATCATTAAATACAAACTCAGCCCATTGCGGCAGAACGGAGCATTTTATGAATTCACAATTTTATGGTGTCATTACAGCCCGAGAAGAATTTCTTTATCCTGACAGCGTACTGTCACCTCTTCCGGACTCTCTTTTTATTCCCTCTCCATTAAATGGAATGCCGGGAATTCAGCTTCTTCTTCAGACAAAGGGAAACACCGTTTCCATCGAACTGGACTCTTTTTCGTCCGAAGAATCCGAAACCTGTAATTCACCATTTCTTCCGGAGTTTTTTCAAATGCAGGCTATTCCTGTAGAATATAATACGGGAGACGGAGTAAGTCAGGGCGGTTCCATGGTTCTGGAAAATCCGCCTTCCGAAAAACCGGGCTACGCAAGCCGTCTGGCACCCTTTTTTGTATATGACTGCCTTATTCCCAATGAAAATAATATTTTTTCTGTAACAGAAGAAAGAGCAGCCATATACATTTGTTTAAAACCCGTTTCTTCTATCACTCCCGGAATTTATAGTTTTTCCTTAAAGGCACATATGGACGAAGGTGTATATACCTGCCGTATTTCTATTCATATTTATGATGTTTCCATACCTGAGGATACCTTTCCTGTAACAAACTGGTTTTCTCTGGAAGCAATCCGCCGTTTTCATAATGTGGATTCCGGCACCGAAAAATTTCTTTCTGTTGTTAAACAATATGCGCAGTCCATGAGACGCATTCATCAGAATATCTTTTTCATAGAGCTTGATGAAACATGCGTAATTTCCAGAAATCCTTATGCATTTGATTTTGAATATCTCACTCCTGTAATCTCCTGTTTTTTTGAAGCAGGTATGAAAAAAATGGAACTGGGCACGCTCTTAAGCAGGGGCTTCCTCCCAAACGGAAAACCCGATATGTATACAGATAAATTCACCTGCTCTATGGCCAGAGAAATCCCTTTCGATACACTGGAAGGATATACCATTACAGTCACCTACATAAAAAGTCTGGCAGATTATTTAAAAAAGCACGGTTGGGAGGACAACATCCTGTTTCATATTCACGATGAACCGGATATCCACTATAAAGATCAGGAAACACTGCATGCGCGAAAACGTCAGTATTATCTCGCAGCAAGTATTCTTCGAAAATATCTTCCCGGAGTTCAAATTATTGAAGCAGTAGATTCCGCTGAATTTCGCGGAGGAATTGACATATGGGTGCCAGGCACCGCCGGATACGAAAAGCGCAAAAATGAATTTGATACTTTAATTTCTCTTGGCGAAACTGTATGGAATTATGTGTGCTGCGGACCGGAAGGCTATTGGCTGAACCGATTCCTTGATTATGATTTAATTAAAAACCGACTGCTTTTCTGGGGTTTTGCCAGAAACAGAATCAGCGGCTATCTTCACTGGGGCTTTAATCAATTTCCGGAAGACATGAACCCTTACAAAGGCACAAGCTGCCCTAATCATACTGGAATCGGAACAAACTTCCCCTGTGGTGACTCTTTTCTCATTTATCCCGGAAAAGATGGTCCCAATCTCGGAATGCGTATGGAGGCTCAGCGCCGTGGTGCTGAAGATGCCGCTTTATGGCAGCTCCTTCGCAAAAAAGATGAAGCATTACACGACCAGCTTTTAGATGAAGTATTTACAAATAATTATACATATGACAGCAGCCCGGAAAAACTGGAAACTATTTACGAAAAACTTCTGCAAAATCTGGAATGATTTTTTAATGTCAAAAGACTTTTACTGCACATTCTTCCTGTGCAAAAAAGAGAAATGCAGAATGCTATAAGTTCTGCATTTCTCTTTTACTATCCATTTTCTTTCTTATATACTCACATCCGCTTCTCCAAATATCGAAACACAACTATCCCAATAATATACTGAAAGATGAAAAGTCCAAACAACATGGCGATAATCCAGGCTTTTGCTTGAAATACCGCAAGAATAAAAGAAATGCCAAGAAGAACAAACGTCATAATCTGATATGCAATCTGTCCTGACTTTGCCCTGATATACTGCTTTCTCTCATCAAGCATATTGATCTGTGCCTCTTCTTTTCTGGCATTATATTCCGCCTGTCTGGACGGTCTGCTCCAATAAAAAATCCTGCCAAGACCTGCCGCGCAAGAAAATATAAGACCAAATCCTATGGAACATAAAAGAGTGGGGTTATAGTCTTCTTTTACAAAAAATCCCGCAGAAATAAAGATGACACCCAATAAAATACAGATTAAAAATGACTTTATCTTTTTCATTTCTCTTCCTCCTCATAAATAAAAATTTCCTCAATATTCATCTTAAAATACCGGGCAATTCGAAATGCCAGCAATATCGAGGGATTATAGCGCCCATTCTCTAATGAACCAATGGTCTGTCTTGATACTTTTAAAACAGATGCCAGTTCTTCCTGCTTAATGCCACGCTCTTTACGAAGTTCTTCCAGCCGGTTTTTCATAATCTTCTCCTTCTGTTTATGGAAAGCAAACTTTCCTTTTGTAACCTTAATATATAACTTTCCAAGAAAAATGTCAAGTAAACTTTCCATCGCATCTGACAGTTCTTAACAACAGTACTGGTGCTCTCCCTTCTTATGGAAATATTAAAGAAAACTTTGCGCTACAATAAATACATGGGGATTTTAGGAGAAAAGATCGCTGTACTTTTAAATACAAAAAAATAAGAGAAACGCTGTAAAATCAACGTTTCTCTTATTTCTCATCAATGCCGCAGACCGGAATCGAACCGGTACGAGAGGTTAGTCCCGCAGGATTTTAAGTCCTGTGCGTCTGCCAGTTCCGCCACTGCGGCATATGTTAAAAGGTTATGGGGCCTACAGGGCTCGAACCTGTGACCCTCTGCTTGTAAGGCAGATGCTCTCCCAGCTGAGCTAAGACCCCATCTTAAACGACCCAGAAGAGACTCGAACTCTCGACCTCCGCCGTGACAGGGCGGCGCTCTAACCAACTGAGCCACTGGGCCAT
>UQJE01000027.1 GCA_900541345.1 uncultured Blautia sp. | reverse complement strand
TTTTTACCTTTTTTCTGTTTCTTATATTCTGTGCTGCTGCCTTTCTTCTTTGCAGAACGCTGATTCAAAAAAAGGAGGTCTGAACTATGCTTTTTCGATGTATCCGGGGAGAAAATAAAAAATTAAAACACTCTGTTATTTTCTTTGCCTGCATTTTTATCCCTGTAATTCCAGCCATTATGGGAGGATTTAACTATATACAGAATACAGGGATTCTTACCCAGAAATGGTATTCTCTATGGACACAGGTAACTTTATTTTATGCAAACTTTTTTTATGCGCCCCTGATTGCTCTTTACTGTTCCTACCTTTGGCGACTGGAACACCTTCACAATAACTGGAACGTACTGATGACTGCGCCGGTTTCCATCCCATGTATTTATTTTGGAAAGCTTGCCGTTATCTTTAAGGTCACTTTGTTTACCCAGCTCTGGATTGGCGTCCTCTATCTGATTGCAGGAAAACTTGTAGGATTTTCCGGATTTCCGCCGTTTGAAATCTTCACCTGGCTTTTCCGTGGAACTCTCGCCGCCATTGCCATTGGGGCTTTACAGCTTTTTCTTTCCATGATAATCCGAAGCTTCTCCGTTCCAATCGGCATAGCCCTTATAGGAAGTATTGCAGGATTTCTTTTCAGCAACAAAGGGCTTGGATATTTCTGCCCTTATGCCCTTATGCTTATGGGAATGAACTCAAACAAAACAGAAGACAGCCTTCAGAACGGATTGCTGCCATTTCTTTTTTCCACTGTTATCTTCTTCCTGCTCTTTTCCGGATGCAGTATTTATATCCTGAAAAAAAGAGATGTGCGGGCATAATATCCCGCACATCTCCTGTTATCGTTTCATCATTGCTTTTTATTCTTTTGTTACAATGTCATCTACATTGTCTTTTGTTACAAGCTGGTTGTCAAGAATAACTACTTCTTCTACTTCTTCGCCTTCCAGATAGTTGTAAGCTGTCTCTAAGATTGCTTTTCCAAGGAAGAATGGAGGCTCTGCAATTGTCGCTTCTACGCTTCCGTCTCTGATAGCGTCCATTGTCTCGTCAAGAGCGTCACATCCGCATTTTACGATTTCATCTGTACGTCCTGCGCCCTCGATTGCCTCTAATGCCCCCAAAAGCATCTCGTCATTTGCAGCGTATAATCCGTCAATTTCCGGATTTGCCTGTAAAATATTTTCCATAACGCTCATAGCTTTTGCACGGTCAAAATCTGCAACCTGACATGCAACGATTTCCATATCCGGATTTTCTTTGATTACTTCATTAAATCCTTCGGAACGGTTCTGGGCAACGTTTGTTCCCATAACACCCTGAAGCTCTACGATTTTTCCTTTGCCTTCCAGAGTATCTGCTAAAAACTGACCTGCAAGTTTTCCAGATTTGATTGCATCATATCCGATATGAGAAATAACTTCTCCGCCATTTGCTTCACGGTCCATAGTAAATACAGGAATTCCAGCTTCATTACAAGCTTCTACAGAAGATACGATAGCGTCAGAATCACATGTATCAATAATGATTGCGTCCGGTTTCTTTGTAATCAGGTTCTCGACATCTTTCTGCTGAATAGCCGGATCGTCCTGTGCATCTGTTACAATCAGTTCAATGCCTCTTTCATCACAGGCTTTCTGAACACCTTCTTTTACTGTTACAAAGAAAGGATTTGTCTGTGTGTTCATAGCAAGTCCGATTGTATATCCTTCTTTTTCATCTGCCATTACAAGTGTGTAACCTGCCATTAAGGATGTGGCTGCCATTGCTCCTGCCATTAATAATGCTAAATTTTTCTTTTTCATAAAAAATACCTGCCTTTCTTTTTTTGATTTTGTATTTTTTTATTTTTATTCTGCCTTTGCGGACAGATCTTTTACTTTCTTATCCACCAGAACTGCAATCAGAACAACTGCACCTTTTACAATATTGGTTGCATGTGGATTCACATTCATAAGAGTAAGGATATTATCAATAATACCCATAATCATCGCACCTACAACTGTAGGCAGAACAAATCCGCTTCCACCGCTTAAACTTGTTCCTCCAAGGATAACTGCTGCGATAGCATCCATCTCAATTCCCTCGCCGCTTGTAGACTGTGCTGAACCAAGACGCGCTGTAAGAACAATCGCTGCAATACCACTCATAAGACCATTAAATACGTATACCATCCATTCTGTATACTTTACACGGATACCGGATAATCTTGCTGCTTCTCTGTTTCCGCCGAAAGCATATACATTACGTCCGAAGCTTGTCTGTGTCAGAAGATAATGTGCAATCAGGTAAAGAATCAGAAGAAGAATAACCGGAAATGGAATTCCTGCTACTACACCTTTTCCAATAAATTTATAAGAGTCTACCTTAATAGAAATTGGTGCGCCCTTTGTATAAACAAGTACACATCCTCTTAAAAGAGTCATCATTCCAAGTGTTGCGATAAATGGAGGAATTTCACACTGTGCAACAAAAAATCCATTTGCGGCTCCACATAAAATTCCAATTCCCAATGCTGCCAGAACTGCAAAAACCGCATTGCCTGTGCTTGCCATAATACCGGCTGCAATTGCGCCTGCAAGACCAACAACAGAACCTACCGACAAGTCAATTCCGCCTGTAAGAATTACGAATGTCATTCCACATCCAACAATACCGGCTACGGTTATCTGTTTAATAACGTTAAACAGGTTCGCCACACTCAAAAAGCTGTCTGATAAGATAGATGCAAAAACGCAGATTACTGCCAGAATCAAAACAGATCTGTAAATATTTATTTGATTAATTACCTTCTTTTTTGTTTCTTTATTCATCCTCATTCACCCCGCCTGAAGCCTGCGCCAAAATTGTTTCCTGACACATTTCTTCTTTTGATATTTCAAATACTGTTCTTCCTTCTCGCATAACTATAACTCTGTCGCTGACTCCGATAAGCTCCGGAAGATCAGTAGAGATGATAATAATGCTTTTTCCCTGTTTTGTAAGCTCATCCATAATCTGATAGATTTCCGCTTTTGCACCTACATCCACACCACGGGTAGGTTCATCCAGAATAAGGATTTCCGGATGTGCTTCAAGTACTTTTGCAAAAACTACTTTCTGCTGATTTCCACCGCTCAATTTTCCTACAAGCTGTTCCGGAGAACTGAGTTTAATATTCAGAGATTTGATTTCCTGCTGAACCCGCTCTTCTTCCTCTTTTTTATCCAGCCGGATTCCTTTCATCAAAGTTTTCAATGATGACATGGAAATGTTTTCTCTGATACTTCTTCCAAGAACAAGTCCTTCCTGCTTTCTGTCATCTGATACAAAGCCGATTCCCGCTTCCAGCGCTTTTCTCGGATTGGAGCAGTCTTTTTTCTGTCCATGAATGTAAATTTCACCCTCGTCTTTCGGAAGCGCTCCATATATAATCTTGGAAAGCTCGATTGTTCCGGAGCCTAACAGTCCTGTAAGTCCCAGTATTTCTCCTTTATGAAGAGTTAAATTTACATGATCTACACCGCGGCTTGTCATATTTTTTGCCTCAAAGACAACCTCGCCCGGTACATATGCTCTCTTAGGATAAAGATTATCTACATTTCGTCCTACCATCAGAGATACTACTTCATCGTAATCTGTCTCCTGAATTTCTTTTGTCGCAACATATTTTCCATCACGGAATACAGTCAGACGGTCTGATATTTGGAAAATCTCATCCATTCTGTGGGAAATATAAATAATTGCAATTCCCTTTTGCTTCAGTTCTTCTATGATTTTAAATAAAATCTGGATTTCCTCGTCTGCAAGAGCGGCCGTAGGCTCATCCATAATAATGATTTTTGCCCCGATTGTTAAGCACTTGGCAATTTCTGTCATCTGCGCTTCTGCTACCGTCAAATGCTTTACTTTTGTTTTTTCACTGAACTTTAACCCCAGTTTATTTAAAACATCCCCTGAATCCTTATATAATTTCTGCCAATCCACTTTTCCCGGTCGTTTCTGCGGCAGGCGTCCCAAATACATATTTTCTGCTACGGAAAGCTCCGGAACCATATTGAACTCCTGATAAATCATAGCGATTCCTTTTTCTTCCGCATCTTTTGTAGAATGGAATACCACTTCTTTGTCATCTAAATACATATGACCTGAAGTATACGGCTGCGCTCCTGCGATAATTTTCATAAGTGTTGATTTTCCTGCACCGTTTTCCCCACACAGAGCATGAACCTCTCCCTCACGTATATCAAGATGCACTCCATCTAACGCCCGCACACCAGGAAATGTTTTCACAATGGATTCCAGTTTTAATACCGTTTTCCCCATCATAAATCTTCTTCTCCTTTAATATGCACATCCACATACAAGCACAACATTTGTATAGCCTGTAAATTCTCCTGTTAATATAATTGCTTTTGCTTTTTCACTCATTTCTTTTAATTCTGTATGTGGAATATAAGAAACGGGAAGATTGTCCGGAAGAAGAGCTTTTGCTTTTTCATGAAACTCCGGTGTCACGCTTAAAGCCTCATCTGCAAAAACCGCTTCTTCTACTGTGATCGCTTTTAAAATCTCTTCCAGAACTTCCAAATATCCAGGACTTCCTGGCTTCCATCCCAAATCCACTCTTTCCACGCCCTTTGGAATTGGAAGACCGGCATCGCCGATTACCAGCATATCCTTATGGCGAAGTTCAGCAAGTACACGGCACAACTGTGGATGAAAAATACCCTCTTTTAACATCTCTATCCCTCCTGATATTATGCGTTCTCTTTAATAAACTGTTCAATCTCTTCTCTTGTAGGCATTGCCGGTGTTGTTCCAAGACGCTGTACTGCAACTGCTGCAAGTGCATTTGCAAATCCGGCTGCTTCCCACAAATTCTTTCCTTCTGCTAAAGCAGCTACAAGACCGCCGTTAAAAGCATCTCCAGCTCCGGTTGTATCAATTGCCTCCACATGGTATGCAGGAATAATCGCCCTTTTCTCATCTGTTGCAATATATACACCTCTTCCTCCAAGTGTGATAAGAACATTTTCCACACCCTTCTCAAAGAACCAGTCTGCTGCTTTATCTGCATTTTCCTTAGAATCAACCGGTATTCCTGTAAGAATTTCCGCTTCAACCTCATTCGGAGTAATAAGATATACTTTTTTTAATACCTCATCCTCTATCGGCTGTACAGGCGCTGTATTTAAAATAACCTTTGTATGATTCTTATGAGCAATATCAATTACACGATTGGTAGCCGATACATTCGTTTCTAATTGTGTCAATAAATATTCCGAATCTTTCAAGATGTTTGTAAGAGAATCGACTTCATCGTCTGTAATTGTATTGCATGCCCCTAAGAGTACTACGATTTCATTCTGACTTGTATTTTCATCTACCAGAATCAATGCGCATCCTGTTTCAGCTTCTTCTGTTACAAAAATATAATCCTGTTTCATATTCAGCTCTTTCATTGCATCTAATGCAACATTTGCAAAAGAATCTTTGCCAAGCTTTGTTACCATTGTTACATCTGCTCCTGCTTTATGTGCAGCAACCCCCTGATTGAAGCCTTTTCCCCCAGGCCCCATCTTAAACATACTTCCTTTTACAGTTTCTCCTGGAACAGGTAAATGCGGAGTTCTTCCCATCAAATCCACTACAAAACTTCCAAATACCGTTACTTTCCCCATATTTATTCCCCCTTATTTATAACAGGACTACACCATTTCCGGCACCGATTCTGTCTGCTCCTGCCTCCAGCATCTTCTTTGCATCTTCCGGTGTACGGATACCTCCGCTTGCCTTTACCTGTGCACGGTCACCTACAGTCTCCCGCATCAATCTCACATCCTCCGGTGTTGCACCGCCTGTGGAAAATCCGGTAGATGTTTTTACGAAAGCTGCTCCTGCTTCTACTGACAAAAGACATACTTTTCTTTTTTCTTCATCTGTAAGAAGACATGTTTCTATAATAACTTTTACAATTGCCGGTTTGGAAGCTTCTACAACTGCTGCAATATCCTCTTTTACAAAGTCGTAATTTCCATCTTTTACGGCTCCGATATTTAAAACCATATCTACTTCCTCAGCGCCTTCTTCCACTGCATGTTTTGCCTCAAAGGCTTTTGCAGCAGTTGACATTGCCCCAAGAGGAAATCCTACAACACAACATGTTTTTACATCTGTGCCTTTTAACTCTTCTGCAACTAACGGAACATGGTATGTATTTACGCATACAGAAGCAAATCCATATTCTTTTGCCTCTTTGCAGTATCTGCGAATTGTTTCTGTTGTTGCCTCCGGTTTTAACATAGTGTGATCAATTTTGTTTGCGATCGTATTCATAATTGCCTCCTTATAATTTTAAAAATTCTTTGTTTGCAAACGTTTACATTTTATGAAATAAAAAAATGTGAACGTTTACATTTTTGCTATAAAAGAAAAATATGGTTTTTATCTTCCATATTTTTCTGAACCTCTTAAAACAACTTTATAGGGAACATAAACCTTTCTGGAATCCCCTTTCATGTTTTCTCCTTCTTTTATCATATCAAGTTTCTTCAGTAAAAGCTTCATAGCTTCTCTGCCCTGCATTCTTGCATCTCTTTCTATTGCAGAAAAAGGATACTCGATAATGTTTAATGCTGTAATGCCGTCAAATCCCATTACTGCAATATCTTTTCCCGGAACAAGATGATGTTCCGTAAGATATTTCAGGCAACCCAGAGATGTAAGGTTATTCACACAAAAAACAGCGGTGGGCGGTTCCGGAAGAGATAATAAATATCCTGTCTGCTGATACGCTTTTTCTATCCTAAAATTACCGGAAACCTGATATTCCTTTCGGACAGGAAGACCGTTATCTTCCATTGCTTTTATATATCCTCTGAGACGTTCTTTGCCTGGAAGTGAATTCCCTGGTCCTGTTATAATGGCAATTTTTTTATGTCCTTCGTTAATCAGCGCCTGTACTCCATCATAAGCACCTTCGAAGTTTTTCACAAAAATTCCATCAAACTGTTTTCCCTCAAGATTCCGGTCAATAAGCACTACAGGAACCCCTGACTTTTCCAAATGCTTAAGTTCTGCTGCTGTCACTTCATCGTGATCAGATACAGGTGAAATCAGAAGACCTTTCAGTCGCTCACTGGCTACTACTTTTAAGTAGTCATGTTCCACTTCATTTCTCTCATCTGTATTAAAAAACAAAATATTGTAAATACTTTGCTCTGTGATTTCTGTTATACCCTGAATCACATCAGAAAAAAACTCATTTTTTATGTCCGGAAGAATTACGCCAATACTGAATCTGTCCTTCATACATAAGCTTCTCGCAATCGCATTTGGAACGTAATTATATTCGTCTATTACCTCCTGAATTCTCTCCCTTGTTTCTTCTTTCACTTTGCCTGAATGATTGATGACTCTGGATACTGTAGCTGTTGATACTCCTGCTATTTTTGCAATATCTATAATATTCATCTGTTTTCATTCTCCGTGTTATATGTGTCACAATAAAAATGTTAACGTTTACATTTTTGATACTAACATATTTTACCATGTTTGTAAATCATATTTCCTATTATTTTGTTACTTTCAGCATTACCAACAAATACATCGAATGGTTTTTATGCAAATCACACAAAAACGTCTTGTTCCATAAACTCTTTCCGTTTTCGAAACAAAGTAATTTTATATGCTCTGATTACTTTTTATCCTGCACACTTTCACATCCTGAGCAATTTCCGCTGCATCCACAGCCGCAGCATCCGCTCCCTTCTTTTTTCTTTTTGTGCATGCGATACAGAACAAAACCTCCGTATCCAAATATAATCGCAAGAATCAAAACATTTATCATTCTCTTTCACCGTCTTTCTGTTTTTTTCTCAAATATGCGGAATCACTTATTCCCAGATATTCCGCAATTTCTGAAACCTTATGGCCTGATAATAGCAGCAAGAAAGCCCCTTTTCATTATAATCTGTTCCATTTTACTTCAAAGTTGCTTCAAAATCAACTTCAAGGCTACTTCAAACAAATTTCAATTTACTTTGAAGTACATTCTATCATACCAGCCATATTCACTGTTTATAAAAAAGAATCCCACTTATGCTTTAAAAGCAGGTGAGATTCTTCAAATTCAACCGTCTGTTTTTCACAAACCATCATATACAAAACACTTATTCAGTATCTCTTCCATCTTCAAAATATCTTCCTTCCGGATTATAAGCGGCGGCACGATTCTCAGAACATTCTCCCCTGCAGAAATCACAAGAAGTCCTTCATCCAGAGCCTTCTTTACTACCTCGCCAACAGGGTATTCTTTTTTCAGCACAAGTCCCTGCATAAATCCCATTCCACGGCGTTCCAGAACACAATCATGGTTTGCTGCAAGCCTGTCAAGCGCATCCTCAAGAAAAAGTATATGCTCCTGTACATGCTTTAAAATCTCATCCTTTTCAAAAATATCAAATACCCAGCTCACTGCAGCACATACAAAAGGATTGCCTCCATACGTCGTGCCATGGTCTCCCGGAACAAGCGAAGCCTTCGCAGCCTTTTTTCCAAGAACAAAAGCGCCTACCGGAACTCCGCAGCCAAGTGCTTTCGCACAGGTCATTATATCCGGTTTTACACCGTACGCCTGCCATGCAAAATAATTTCCTGTTCTTCCCATTCCGCACTGAATTTCGTCGAAAATCAGAAGAATATCTTTTTCGTCACAAATCTGCCGAAGTTCATCTAAAAAATCCTGTTCTGCCGGAAAAATCCCTCCCTCTCCCTGCACTGGTTCCAGAAGAATAGCGCAGGTTTTTTCTGTGATTTTTTCCTTCACACTGTTTATATCATTAAAATCAGCAAATTTTACACCGTCCATAAGTGGTGCAAAAGGATCACGGTAATGGGCGTTTCCTGTTACAGAAAGAGCGCCGATGGTCCTTCCATGAAAGGAGTGATTCATGGCAATAATCTCATGTCCGCTGTCTCCGTCCCGAATATAGGCATACTTTTTTGCAGCTTTCAATGCGCCCTCAATTGCCTCTGTTCCGCTGTTTGTAAAAAACACTTTTTCCAGCCCCGAAGCTTTTACAATTTTTTCTCCTGCCTCTGCAATTGGCACATTATAGTAAAGATTGGATACGTGAAGCAGCTTATCTATCTGCGCTTTTAACGCCTCGTCATAACCGGGATAATGGTATCCAAGCGCATTTACCGCGATTCCTGCTGCAAAATCAAGGTATTCTTTTCCCTCTGTATCATAAAGACAGACTCCCTCTCCCTTTTCAAATACTACGGGGAAACGGTTATATGTATGAAGAACATACTCCTCCGCCTGATTCATTTTCTCAATCATGGTCATATGTTTCACCATCCTCCCTTAAAATTGCAGTTCCAATTCCTTTATTTGTAAAAATTTCCAGAAGAAGACTGTGCGGAATTCTTCCGTCCAGAATATGAACTCTCTTTACCCCTTCTTCAATAGCATGAATACAGTTCTGAAGCTTCGGAATCATTCCGCCTCCTACGTATCCTTCCCCGATCATGGCTTCCGCCTCGTGTACGTGAAGTTCAGAAATCAAACTTGTGGGATCGTCTTTATCCTTATACACGCCTTCAATATCAGAAAGAAAAGCCAGCTTTTCTGCGTGAACTGCCTTCGCAATGGCACAGGCAGCATCGTCCGCATTAATATTATAAGTCTGAAACTCCTCGTCATATCCCACCGGAAAAATAATAGGAAGGAAATCATTTTCCAGAAGATCGTAAAGAATCTGCGGATCTACCTTTGTAATTTCCCCTACAAAGCCTATATCTTCTCCATCCGCCATCTTCTTTTTACAGGAAAGAAGGCCTCCGTCCTTTCCGCTGATTCCCACAGCCTTCACTCCAAGCGACTGCACAAGAGTCACAAGCTCTTTGTTTACTTTTGCGAGAACCATTTCCGCAATTTCCATTGTATCTTTATCTGTCACACGAAGGCCGTTGATAAACTTCGGCTCCATGCCCACCTTACCTACCCAGCGGCTGATTTCCTTTCCTCCTCCGTGAACAATAATAGGTTTAAAGCCAACAAGCTTTAAAAGAACAGCATCTTTAATTACATTTCTTTTTAATTCTTCGTCAAGCATGGCGCTCCCGCCGTACTTAATCACCACAATTTTCCTGTTAAATCGCTGTATATATGGAAGCGCCTCAATGAGCACCTCTGCCTTTTCCAGATATTTATGATTTACCATCTCTCTTCTCTCCCCTTTTAGCTTCTGTAATCTGCGTTGATTTTCACATAATCGTAAGTGAGGTCACAGCCCCAGGCCGTTGCAGAGGCATCTCCCATTTTCATATCTGCAATGGCAGTCACCTCATCCTCCGAAAGAATTTTCGTTGCTTCTTCCTCGCTGTATCCTGTAGAAACACCATTTTCAATAATCTTGATTTTTCCTGCCCTGCTCTCAAAATAAAGATCTACTTTTTCCGGGTCAAAGGAAACTCCGGAATAACCGAGCGCACAGAGAATCCTGCCCCAGTTTGCATCGTGCCCGTAAATCGCCGCCTTTGTAAGAGAAGAGGTTACTACGGATTTGCTTAAAATCACTGCTTCTTCCTTTGTTGAAGCACCGATTACTTTCACCTCAAAAAGAGCAGTTGCCCCTTCTCCGTCTCCCGCAATTTTTTTTGAAAGAATTGTATTTACATAATTCAAAGCCATTTTAAACTTCTCATAATCTGCGTTTTTTTCTGTGATCTCCTCATTGCCTGCCATTCCGTTTGCAAGAAGCAGAACGGTATCATTGGTGGACGTATCTCCGTCTACTGAAATCATATTATAAGTATCCTTTACATCCTCTTTGAGTGCTTCCAGCAAAAGCTCCTTGGAAATAGAAATATCTGTAGTCACAAAGCCAAGCATGGTACACATATTCGGGTGAATCATGCCGGAACCTTTACACATTCCGCCTATCGTTACGGCTTTTCCTCCAATTTCTATCTCAACCGCTACCTCTTTATGCACCGTATCTGTTGTCATAATGGCTTTTGCTGCGTCTGTTCCTGCAATCATTTCCCCGGAAAGAGCCGGTACCATCATTTTTATCCCGTTTTTGATTTTTTCAATGGGAACCTGCATTCCAATGACTCCTGTTGATGCTACGAGAACACTGTCAGGAGAAATGTTCAAGATTTCCGCCGCTGCATCTGCTGTCTCCTTACAGTATCCGTATCCTTCTTCCCCTGTACAGGCATTCGCAATTCCGCTGTTGCAGATAACTGCCTGTGCGTAAGGCTGTTCATACACTACCTTCTGATCCCATTTTACAGGAGCTGCCTTCACTATGTTCGTAGTAAAGGTTCCTGCTGCCTTGCATGGAACGGAACTGAAAATCATAGCCATATCCGTCCGTCCCTTGTATTTAATCTCTGCTGCTGCAGAAGCTGCCTGAAATCCCTTTGCAGCTGTTACACCGCCTTTTATTTCCTTCATATCTCTTCCTCCTACGGACACATGGGAACTTTCATAAGTCCCTCTGTCTCTTTTAAGCCAAACATCAGATTCATATTCTGGACAGCCTGACCGGCTGCTCCTTTTACAAGATTGTCCATTGCGCCCATCATAATGACACGCCCTGTTCTCTCGTCAATTTTGAAATTCACATCTACAAAATTGCTTCCTTCCACCCATTTTGTCTGAGGGCATACATCACGCTCCAGCACGCGGACAAATACTTCTTTCTCATAATATTTATCATATGCAGCCTTTACCTCCTCATAGGAAACCTTTTTTGTTAAAGATGCGTAAGCTGTAATTAAAATTCCTCTGTTCATGGGAATCAGATGAGGCGTAAAATTAAGAAGCATCTTCTGTCCGCATACATAACCAAGCTGTTCCTCAATCTCCGGCGTATGACGATGAGAAGCAACGCCGTATGCCTTGATATTTTCATTTACTTCACAGAAAAGATTATCTGCCTTTGCCCCTCTTCCTGCTCCGGATGTACCCGATTTTGCATCAATAATAATGGTATTCGGATCAATAAGTCCTTCCTTTAATAAAGGATAAATGGAAAGTATGGAGCATGTGGGATAACAGCCCGGATTTGCCACAATCCTTGCTCCTTTTACCTGCTCTCTGTTAATTTCACAAAGACCATATACAGCCTCCTCTATAAACTGCGGCGCCTTATGAGAAATCCCATACCACTTTTCATAAGTAGCTACATCTTTTATACGGAAATCCGCACTTAAATCAATGACCTTTGTTTTAGAAAGAATTTCTTCCTGAATAAGAGATGCGCAAAGTCCCTGAGGCGTCGCAGTAAAAATCACATCTGCCTCCTCTGCAAGTGCCTCCATATTATCATCCATACACTTTGCATCTACCAGTTTAAAAAAATTCTGATATATATCTGTATACTTCTTATCTATATAACTTCTGGAACCGTACCACACGATTTCCGCTTCCTTATGTTCAAGAAGAAGTCTCACGATTTCATTTCCCGCATAACCGGTTGCCCCGATAATTCCTGCTTTTATCATAATTCAAGCCTCCCTTATATCTGTATAAACATGAATATTTTGTGTATGTCATTATACATCTTGAATGTATATTATGCAACTTGTTTTTTGTTTTTTATTCATATTTATGCCATTTTGTGCATTTTTTTAAAATCCATTCTTATATAAATAAAATTTTTATGCAAAAATTTTCTTATTTTTTCCATTTTAGGTATTGCATATTTATTAAAATAGGTGTATATTATCCATTGTCAACAGACAACAACCATTGAACATTTAAAAAATACCCGGTCTTATGACCCCGGCATTTTTAATCAAATCCAGGAGGAATATATTATGAAAGAAAAAGTTATTTTAGCGTACTCTGGCGGTCTTGATACCACAGCATTAATCCCGTGGTTAAAAGAAAATTTTGATTATGAAGTTATCTGCTGCTGCATTGACTGCGGACAGGGAAATGAGTTGGACGGACTTGAAGAAAGAGCCAAACTTTCCGGAGCTTCCAAATTATACATCGAAGATATTATCGATGAATTCTGCGACGATTACATTGTTCCATGCGTACAGGCCGGCGCAGTATATGAACATAAATATCTTCTCGGAACTTCTATGGCACGTCCGGGAATTGCAAAAAAACTTGTAGAAATCGCACGAAAAGAAGGTGCCACTGCTATCTGTCACGGAGCAACAGGAAAAGGAAACGACCAGATTCGTTTCGAACTTGGAATCAAAGCACTTGCTCCCGACTTAAAAATCATCGCACCGTGGCGTATGACAGATGTATGGACTATGCAGTCCCGTGAAGATGAAATTGCATACTGTAAAGAACACGGCATTGATCTTCCGTTTGACGCAAGCCACAGCTACAGCCGTGACCGTAACTTATGGCACATCAGCCATGAAGGTCTGGAACTGGAAGATCCGGCACAGGAACCAAATTATGATGATCTTCTCGTTCTCGGTGTGACTCCTCAGAAAGCGCCTGATAAAGAAACTGAAGTTTCTATTACTTTTGAAGCCGGAATTCCAAAAACATTAAACGGCAAGGCTATGAAAGTCTCTGAAATTATCACAGAGTTAAATAAGCTTGGCGGTGAAAACGGCATCGGTATTATTGATATTGTAGAAAACCGTGTAGTAGGAATGAAATCCCGCGGTGTATACGAGACACCTGGCGGAACTATTCTTATGGAAGCTCACGACCAGTTAGAGGAATTAATTCTTGACCGTGACACAATGGAAATGAAGAAAAAACTGGGCAGCCAGTTTGCACAGATTGTATATGAAGGAAAATGGTTTACACCTCTTCGTGAAGCAATTCAGGCATTTGTAGAGTCTACTCAGCAGTATGTAACAGGCGAAGTAAAATTCAAGCTGTATAAAGGCAACATCATCAAGGCCGGCACAACTTCTCCATACAGCCTTTACAGTGAGTCTCTTGCTTCTTTCACAACAGGCGACCTTTACGACCACCACGATGCAGACGGTTTCATCACTCTCTTCGGACTTCCTCTGAAAGTTCGTGCAATGAAAATGGCAGAAGCCTTAAAAGAAAACAAATAACCAGTATAAAAACGGGACAGCCAAAAACGCTGTCCCATTTTTATACCATTTTTAAATTACCTGAATCCTCTTTTTTCTGAGCCGTTTATATACCCATTCACGAAACAGTGCGTACGCCACAGAGGTAAGCGGAATAAATACAAGCATTCCCACAATTCCCATAAGACTTCCTCCCACGGTAACTGCCATCAGTACCCAAATGGATGGAAGACCTACCGAGTTCCCTACTACATGAGGATAAATCAGATTTCCTTCTATCTGCTGAAGAATCAGGAAAATCCCAAGGAACACCAATGCCTGTATAGGATTTACCATAAAAATCAGGAAAAATCCTACCCAGCAGCCGATAAAGCCTCCAAAAACAGGAATCAACGCTGTAAAGGCAATCAACACACCCACAAGCATGGCGTACGGGAACTTGAACACAGTCATAACTACAAAAAACATGCTTCCAAGGATTACAGCTTCTATACACTGTCCTGCAATAAAACTTGCAAAAATCCGGTTTGCCAGAGTGCAGACATGAAGGACATAATTTACTGTTTTCTGTGAGAACAGCGCGTATAAAGCCTTTTTTATCTGCAGCATAAGATGTTCCTTCTGAAGCAGAATATAGCAGGCAAAGATAAAACCGATACCTACGTTTACTGCTGTACTTACAATGCCCGTTGTCACCGTAATAGCAGAAGTTAAAATATTATTCACACCGTTTTGCAGAACATTGATAAAAGAATCCAACATCTTTTCCGGTTGAAAATCTATAGAATTTGCCCACTCCACAATCGGCGAATCCTGACTGAGGGTATGATACAGCCACTCCTGAAACATCGGAATACTTTTCTCTATCTGTTTTGCCACACTTACAAAAGTAGCTCCAAGCTCCGGAACCACCACGAGAGCTACAATCAGTACAATGCATACTACAAACAGAAGCGATAACAGGAGACTGATAGGACGCCCCAGTTTAATAGCCGCTTTGTTTCCTTTTCTCCGTGCCTTCTCAAACAGATGCTTCTCCATGAATTTCATAGGAACATTCAAAACAAAGGCAATAGCACAACCCAATATAAAAGGAAACATAAGCTGCCATAAAAGCCCCAGATATTGCAGTACTACGTCCATATTGCGAACCCCCACATAAAGAAGCACTGCAAACCCGATTAAACAGATCGCCTTTTTCATTGTATCTTTACTAATTTTAATTTCCACAGATTTCCTCCATTAATTTCCATATATACAAGTCTCAAAATTTAGTCGTCTATTTTTTTAATATCCATGTCTTTCGGAAGCACAAGACTTAAAATAATGGACACTACAAACACAACTGCAACACAGTTAGCTGAAAATACATCTTTTACCACCTGTGGAAAAATTCTCCATATATCCATCTCGCTCGCACTTGTAAAGCCGATTCCTACAGCCAGAGAAAGTGCTACGATTGTAATATTTCTCTGAGAAAATCCAGCTTTTGCAACCATCTGAATACCGCTCACAAGAATTGTACCGAACATCATGATGGTACATCCACCTAAAACAGCGTCCGGAAGACTTGCAAAAAAGTTTCCGATTGGAGGAAGAAGTCCTGCAAGAATCATGCATACAGCTCCTGTCATAATTGTAAAACGGTTCACAACCTTTGTCATATTGATCAGACCTACATTCTGACTGAAGGAGGTTACCGGAGGACATCCGAAAAGGGAGGATACGGTACTTGCATATCCATCACATGCAAGAGAACCGGAAATTTCTTTTGTCGTAATTTCCCGATTCAGACCGCCTGATACCATAGCCGTAGTATCTCCAATTGTCTCTGCTGCCGAAACAAGGAATATTATTACTACAGAAACAATGGCTCCAACATTAAATTCCGGCTTAAACGGAAGAAAATGAGGCAGGGAAATGATACCGCCTGACATAATTCCCGAAAAATCTACCATTCCCATAAAAATGGCAACTATGTATCCCACAACCAGACCTGCAAGCACAGATAACTGCTTCCAGTATCCTTTTGCCAGAATATTAAATAAAATACATGTCACAAGAGTAATCGTTCCAAGAATCAGGTTTTTTGCAGATCCGAACTCTTCTGTATATCCTCCGCCAAACGATCTTGCTCCCACAGTAAACAGAGAATATCCGATAGCTGTTACAACGGATGCCGCTACTACCGGAGTAATAATTTTTCTCCAGTATTTTGCAAGAAGTCCCAGAGTTCCCTCTACCAGGCCGCCTACCAGTACCGCGCCTACCATCGTCTCATACCCGTATGTAGAGCCTACATAACTTAAAATAGTAACAAAGGTAAAGCTTACGCCCATTACAATAGGCAGTCTGGACCCTATCTTCCACACTGGATACAGCTGTATCAGCGTAGCAATACCGGCAACGAACATGGCATTCTGAAGCAGCACTGCAATCTGTCCGCTTTCCAATCCGGCTGCCGCTCCGATAATTGTGATTGGTGTAAGATTGGCTACAAACATCGCAAGAACGTGCTGCAGTCCAAATGGAACGGCCCTTCCAATAGGAACTCTTCCGTCAAGACGATAAATATTGCTCATACTTACATTGTCACTGTTTCTCATAAAAAACACCTCCTGTTTTTCTATAATAAGTATAATAAAGTATACAATATTTTTGTTATTTTATCAAACTTTTTTTGTCTTTTTCCATCATTGTATATTTTTAACAATTTTACTTTTCTTTTTTTGACATTTTCGATATTTTCTTTTTTTCACAAAATAATTGACAGAAAAATCATTATCTTCTATAATATTTATGTAAAAGATATATCGCAGAATGCAGCAACTTATATAAGTCCATAATCGGTTGGACGTCTCTACCAACTACCGTAATAGTTGCCTATAAGTTTTTTTCGTGGACGGAAAAAAACAGGCGACATATGCTCGGTAGTTTTTTTGACGGTCTGACATGAAATAACTGCTGCCGACACAAGAAAGAAGGTGATGTATATGACACAGAAAAATTTCGCATTAAAAGGTACAATTATCTGGAGTGAAAGTCCCACGCAGCTTTCCATCCATGAAAATTCCTACCTTGTTTGCGAAAACGGTGTATGTGCCGGTGTTTTTCCAACACTTCCGGAAAAATTTGCAGGAATTCCCTGCCGTAACACAGGAGACAGCATTATCATTCCCGGTTTGACGGACTTACATCTTCACGCACCACAGTACAGCTTCCGAAGCATTGGAATGGATCTTGAGCTTCTGGAATGGCTGGACACCCTGGCATTTCCTGAAGAATCCAAATATGCAGATCTGGAGTATGCAGACAAAGCCTATTCAATTTTTGCAGATGCTTTAAGGAAAAGCGCCACAACAAGAGCCTCCATTTTTGCTACCCTGCACGTTCCTGCAACAGAGCATCTTATGAAGCTCTTAAACGATACAGGAATCAAGGCACTGGTTGGCAAAGTAAATATGGACAGAAACGGAGCGCCCTCTCTTCAGGAAGAAAGCGCAAAATCTTCTGCAGATGCCACCTTGAAATGGATTGAAGAAACTTTAAGTCTTTATCCCAATATTAAACCAATCCTGACCCCGCGTTTTACTCCTTCCTGTTCTGATGATCTTATGAAAGAGCTGGGAGAAATACAGCGCAGATTCCACCTCCCGGTACAGTCTCACCTGTCTGAAAACCTGGGTGAAATCGCATGGGTAAAAGAGCTCTGTCCCGACACTTCCTTTTATGGAGAAGCCTACGACAAATTCGGGCTTTTCGGAGGGGAGGACTGTCCCACAATTATGGCACACTGCGTACACTGCCCGGACGATGAAATTGCCCTTATGAAAGAGCGCGGTGTTTACATCGCCCACTGTTCTCAGTCCAATTCCAACTTATCCTCAGGAATTGCTCCTATACGGCGTTACCTGGAGGAGGGACTTCACATAGGACTGGGAAGTGATATTGCAGGCGGAACTTCGCTTTCTATTTTCCGTGCCATGTCTGACGCCATTCAGACCTCCAAACTTCGTTGGAGACTTGTAGATGATTCTCTGAAAGCGCTTACTGTAGAAGAAGTCTTCTATATGGCAACAAAAGGAGGCGGCTCTTTCTTCGGAAAAGTGGGAAGCTTCGCTCCAGGATATGAGTTTGACGCAGTGATTATGGACGACTCTGCACTGCTGCATCCACAGCCTCTCACACCAAAGCAGCGCCTTGAGCGGCTTATTTATCTTTCTGACGACCGGCATATTCAGGGAAAATATGTATCCGGAGTCGAATTATTTTAGCGTACCGACATACGCTATAAAAGGGGGAAAGAAATATGAATCTTGACAAATTATTTCATCTGAAAGAGAATCACACTGACGTGAAAACAGAAATCATGGCAGGTATTACAACCTTTATGACCATGGCGTACATTCTGGCAGTAAACCCTAATATTCTGGAAGCCTCTGGTATGGACCGAGGAGCTGTCTTTACAGCAACCGCCCTTGCTTCCTTTATTGCCACCTGTCTTATGGCGCTTTTATCAAACTATCCGTTTGTTCTTGCGCCTGGTATGGGCTTAAACGCTTACTTTGCATACACAGTTGTCCTGGGCATGGGATATTCCTGGCAGCAGGCACTGGCAGCCGTATTTGTAGAAGGTCTTATTTTTATTCTGCTTTCTCTTACAAATGTACGTGAAGCGATTTTTAATTCCATTCCAATGAACCTGAAACATGCAGTTTCTGTAGGTATCGGTCTTTTTATCGCTTTTATCGGCCTTCAGAATGCAAAAATTGTTGTAAATAATGATTCCACTCTTGTAAGTGTATTTTCCTTCAAGGGCTCTATTGCAGAAGGAACCTTCAATTCTGTAGGAATTACGGTTCTTCTGGCACTTATTGGTATCCTTATCACAGCAGTTCTTCTTGTAAAAAATGTAAAAGGCGGTATCCTCTGGGGTATCCTGATCACATGGGGACTTGGCATCGTCTGCCAGTTTACAGGAATTTATGTACCCAATCCGGAAGCAGGATTTTTCAGTCTCCTTCCTGATTTTTCAAACGGAATTTCCGTTCCAAGCATGGCTCCTACCTTTATGAAGATGGATTTTTCCATTGTGTTCTCACTTGACTTTGTAGTAATCATGTTTGCATTTCTTTTTGTAGATATGTTCGATACTCTGGGAACTTTAATCGGAGTTGCTTCCAAAGCAGATATGCTTGATAAAGACGGACGTCTCCCGAAGATCAAAGGCGCCCTTCTCTCCGATGCTGTTGGTACTTCTGTAGGTGCTGTATGCGGTACTTCTACAGTTACAACCTTTGTAGAAAGTGCTTCCGGTGTAGCAGAAGGCGGACGTACAGGACTGACTGCCATTGTTGCAGCAATCCTTTTCGGACTTTCTCTGTTCCTGTCTCCGATTTTCCTGGCTATTCCGTCCTTTGCAACTGCGCCGGCTCTGATTATCGTAGGATTTTTAATGCTGACTTCTGTTACAAAAATCGACTTTAACGATATGACAGAAGCTATTCCGGCATTTATCGCAATTATTGCAATGCCGTTCTTGTACAGCATTTCCGAAGGTATCTCCCTTGGAGTTATCTCTTATGTAGTAATCAACCTGGTAACAGGAAAGGCAAAAGAAAAGAAGATCAGTATCCTGATGTATGTACTTGCCGTTCTGTTTGTACTGAAGTACATACTCATCTAATTCCATATCCAAATACATATTTAAATGTATTTAAAAAGGGGACTGTCCGGTAAATCATAAACCGGCAGTCCCCCTTTAAAATTTTTTACTCTGTTTCTTCCTTCATATTTTTAAGAAAATACTCCTTGATTTTCTCAAATGTTTCCTGACTGATGTCATGCTCCATTTTACACGCATCTGCCAGCGCTGTCTCTTTGCTCACTCCGATACTTTCCAGCATCTGTGACAATACTCTGTGACGTTCATATATATTATTTGCAATTTCCGCCCCTTTATCAAGAAGCGTAATCGTTCCATAACGGTCCATTGCAATATATCCGTCCTCTCGAAGAAGCTTCATTGCATGACTGACACTTGGTTTGGAAACTCCCAGCATCGTCGCCACATCTATAGAACGAACGCCTTCACCCTGCCTGGACAGCCTTAAAATCGCTTCCAGGTAATCCTCAGCAGATTCACGAATCTCCATAAAAATACCTCCCATCATTGTATTTTCATGGTAACACAAAATCTGCTGTTCCGCAACTCTCTACGCCAGATACCTTACCGGCTGCAGCGCTACTCCCAGGACTCTGAGAATCACTTCTTTTATAAAAGGAATTTCCTGCACGGTCACTCCTTCGGGAACTTCATAGTTTTTCTTATCAAGAACCTTTCTGCATTTCTCATGAAAAACATTCATATGTCCTTCCAGTTCTTTACAAAATTCCTCTCCGTGAACTGCCAGCATAAGCTCTGTATCCATATACGTACTTCTCATATCAAGATTATACGAACCGATAATTGCCATATCATTATCTATAAGCACGGATTTTCCATGAGTGGAATCCCCACCGTCAAATTCATACAGCTCTACGCCAGTATCAATGATGTCTTTTTTATGTATACGATAATCACTTGAGGCTACAATATTGTCTCCGTTTTCCACAGAATTAATTATCATTTTAAAATCATCCACATTTTCTGCAATCGCTTTCATCCCTGTCTCCATCTGGGAATCCAGAACCGCATACGGAGTATGAAGCACAACGCGCTCCCTGGCATTTTGCATAAGATTTTTCAATGTTTCCCACACATACGGTTTTTTTCCATAAATGTGCGTTTCGCCGGAAATCAGAGTAGCTTTTTTTATGGGAACGGTATGCTCCTCATAAGAATACGCCTCGTAAGCCTGCGGATATTTCTCCTGCACCTTATCCCACTTCTTCTCCAGCTTCTCAACGTTTTCCCTCACCTTCTTTTTCTCGTAAAGACTTTCTTTATCATGGAAAACCGTCATATAAGGTCCGTCCCACACACTGCGAAAGTATTTTTCCACCTGCGAAATCACACTTTTTTCAGCCCCGTTTTTATAATCCGTATTATAAATCAGAACCTCTCTGTCATAACTTCTTGATTTCGTATCATACCCTCCCAGAAAGTACCGGAATGTATTTCTTCCCCCTAAAAGAAGCGTCTTATCATCGCTTATCACATATTTATCATGCATACGTCCGTGGAACGTCCAGGGCTTCAGTGGGTTCGGGTAATTGTAGATTCGAATTTCTATATTAGGATGTCCGGAAAGTGCATAGAAAAACTCATTTCCTTCCATCCGGATCAAACCACTGATTCCATCTACCATAATCTGGATATGAATTCCTCTTTCCGCTGCCTCATAAAGAGCCGCCGCCAGATCCCATGTGCTTTTATCTTCTCGAAAATCAAAAGTAGATAAAATCACCCTCTCTTTTGCCTCTTTTATCATTCGAAGTCTTAAATCCAACGCCTCTGCATTTTCCTCCACAACATGCGCTCTATCCACACATTTTTCATTTCCGGACGCATAAAAATCTTCCTTATGAAAAGGATTCTCTTCCGGTCCAATCTTTTTCTGGACTGCAAAAGGTGCCAGCATTCCTATAATTAGATAAAGAAGGATTGCCAGTACAATACAAAGCTTCCAGTGTCTTTTCAAAAAAATCCGGACTGCCTTCATTCTATTCCTCCTGTTCCCACTATTTGATTATTAGGGTACTATACCCTTTCTGCATAAGAATGTCAACAACTTTCCATTTCTGTCAAAAAAACAATTGACATATAAATTTCTCTGCTTTATAATTGCTTCGCAACCTAACAGTTTGTTTCCTAACAATTAAAGTGAGGCACCATGAAACCAACACCACATATTGGATATGAAATCCACACACTGGACCACACCATTGGAAAACTGGTCCTGTCATTAAAATCAAAGCTTGGAAAAGACTCCGATCTCACACAGATGCAGGGCTGGATTATCGGCTATCTGTACGAACATACCGGAGAAAATATTTTCCAGAAGGACATTGAAGCCCATTTCTGTATTGCCCGCTCTACTGCCACCGGCATTCTAAAGCTTATGGAAAAAAAAGGCTATTTGATACGTGAGACCGTGCCTGACGACAGACGGCTCAAACGTCTCATTCTTACAGAAAAGGCAGCTGCCCTTCAAAAAGCTACCATTGCTTACTTCGGAGAAATGGAAAAAATGCTGATTGCCGGCATTTCTCCTGAAGATCTGGAATCCTTCTGCCGTGTTCTTTCCCAAATACGAACCAACGCAGAAACCGGCGCAGTTTCGTTTTTAAAAAATGAACCTTAAACACATCAATGAATAACAGAAAGGAGAATTTTATGCTTAAAACACTTCTTGCCCAGGTCAGGGAATTTAAGAAAGCATCTTTCCTGACCCCTTTCTTCATGATTCTCGAGGTCCTTTTTGAGACACTCATTCCTCTTGTCATGGCTTCTATTATTGACAAGGGTGTAGAAACAGCGGACATTGGACATATTTACCGCATGGGAGCACTTATGGGTATACTTGCTCTGATGGGACTTTACACCGGAGTCATGGGCGGAAAATACGGTGCAAAAGCTTCCACAGGTTTTGCCCGGAATTTGCGAAAAGCCATGTATACTAACATTCAGACCTACTCTTTTTCCAATATTGACAAGTACAGCACTGCCGGTCTGATCACCCGTCTTACAACTGATGTTACAAACCTGCAGAATGCTTACCAAATGATTCTTCGTATGTGCACCCGCGCTCCGGCCAGCCTTATCTGCGCCATGACTATGGCATTTCTAATTAATGCAAAGCTTGCCAGTATATATCTAATTGCTGTTATTTTCCTTGGATTTTTCCTTTTTATGATTCTTCGAAAAGCAAGTAAATGCTTCCAGGAGGTATTTCAGAAATACGACGATTTAAATGCCGGAATCCAGGAAAACATAAGTGCCGTCCGTGTAGTAAAAGCTTATGTAAGAGAAAATTATGAAACATCCAAATTCCAGAAAGCCTGCAACCGTGTTTATGAGCTTTTTGTAAAAGCTGAAAAACTCGTCGTTATGAATATGCCTCTTATGCAGTTTACTGTATATGCCTGTATTCTTGGTCTCAGCTGGCTGGGTGCAAAAATGATCGTGAGCGGAAATCTTACAACAGGAGAGCTTATGAGCCTTCTGACATATTGTATGAATATTCTTATGAGCCTTATGATGCTGTCTATGGTTTTCGTTATGGTGACTATGAGTATTGCAAGTGCAAGGCGTGTAGCTGAAGTCATCAATGAAAAGCCGAACCTTGCAGATCCGGAAAGCCCTGTTACAGAAGTTCCTGACGGAAGCATTGTTTTTGACCATGTAGATTTCAGCTACAAAAAAGGCAGCACAGAACCGGTATTAAAAGACATTAACCTTGCGATTTCTTCCGGCGAAACAATCGGTATCATAGGAGGAACAGGAAGCGCGAAATCCAGTCTTGTTAATCTTATCAGCCGTCTTTACGACGTAACAGATGGCTCTGTTAAAGTAGGCGGAATTGATGTGCGCGATTATCACATGGAATCACTTCGAAATCAGGTTGCTGTAGTCCTTCAGAAAAATGTTCTTTTTTTAGGAACGATTCTGGAAAATCTCCGCTGGGGAAATAAAAATGCTACAGAAGAAGAATGCCGCCATGCCTGTGAGCTTGCATGCGCTGATGATTTTATCCAGAATATGCCCCGCAAATATGAAACTTATATTGAACAGGGCGGTACAAACGTATCAGGCGGACAAAAACAACGACTCTGTATTGCTCGTGCCCTTTTGAAAAAGCCGAAAATCCTCATTCTCGATGACTCCACAAGCGCAGTAGATACTGCCACTGACGGACGGATTCGAAAAGCTTTTGCAGAGGAAATTCCTAATACTACAAAGCTGATTATTGCCCAGAGAATCTCCAGCATCCAGAATGCAGACCGTATTATTGTAATGGATAACGGAACAATCAATGGCTTTGGCACACATGAAGAACTTCTCTCCACAAATGCTATTTATCAGGATGTTTACCATTCTCAGACAAAAGGCGGAGGAGATTTTGATGAAAATAAAGGAGGTGCAAACGCATGAGCAGAAAACAGCATACACACGGAACAAAAGTAGAAAATCCCGGAAAAATGCTTGGACGCCTTCTTAATTATGTAATGAAACAGTATAAATTTCATATTGCAGCTGTTGTGATTTTCATTTTTGTAAGCGTTCTCGCTAATGTACAGGGAACTATGTTTACAAAAACTCTCATCGACCAGTATATCCTTCCTCTTTTAAAGGCAGAAACACCGGATTTTACTCCTCTCGCGCTCGCCATCGGAAAAGTTGCCTGTTTTTATGCTATTGGTGTAGGTTCAACTTATGCATACAATCGAATTATGATTTATGTAAGTCAGGGTACTCTTCGGAATCTTCGAAACGATATGTTTGCCCGTATGGAGACTCTCCCGGTCAAATACTTTGACACACATCCGCACGGAGATATTATGTCTATCTATACAAATGATATTGATACACTCCGCCAGATGATCAGTCAGAGTATGCCTCAGATGCTTTCCAGCGTCATTACCATTGTCAGTGTCCTCATCAGTATGATTATTTTAAATATTCCTCTTACTGTACTGACTCTCATCATGGTGTTTGTTATGCTTTCTGTAAGCCGCCGTCTGGCTGCACAAAGCGGAAAATACTTCCTGGAGCAGCAGCAAAATATCGGAAAAGTAAACGGATACATTGAAGAAATGATGGAAGGCCAGAAGGTAGTAAAAGTATTTTGCCACGAGGAGGAAAGTCTGGAAAAATTCAATGAGTTAAACGACGCCCTCTTTGAAAGTGCAGATAACGCCAACAAATTTGCAAACATTCTGATGCCAACGGTAGCACAGCTTGGAAATATAAGCTACGTCTTTTGTGCCATTTTCGGCGGCATTCTTGCCATAAACGGCTTTGGCGGATTTACCCTTGGAGGACTTGCAAGCTTTCTCACCTTTAACAAAAGTTTTAACATGCCGATCAACCAGGTAAGCCAGCAGTTTAACAGCATTGTTATGGCTCTTGCCGGAGCAAAACGAATCTTTGATCTGCTGGATGAAAAACCGGAAACAGACGATGGATATGTTACCCTTGTAAATGTAAAAGAAGAAAACGGAATGCTTAAAGAATCCGAAAAACGTACAGGACGCTGGGCATGGAAACATTACCATAAGGCAGATAATACAACCGATTACATTGAATTAAAAGGAGATATGGTTCTGGACGGCGTTGACTTTGGATATAATCCTGACAAAATTGTTCTCCATGACGTAAAAATGTATGCCACACCAGGGCAGAAAATTGCCTTTGTCGGTTCCACAGGGGCAGGAAAAACGACCATTACAAACCTTCTGAATCGTTTTTATGATATTCAGGACGGAAAAATCCGCTATGACGGCATCAATGTAAATAAGATCAAAAAAGCGGATTTGCGCCGCTCTATGGGCATTGTCCTTCAGGATACCAACCTTTTTACAGCTACAGTTATGGAAAATATCCGATACGGAAAGCTGGACGCAACTGACGAAGAAGTCATTGCAGCAGCAAAGCTTGCAAATGCAGACGGCTTTATCCGCCGCCTTCCGGACGGATACAACACCATGCTTCACGGAAACGGCTCCAATTTAAGCCAGGGACAGCGCCAGCTCCTCTCTATTGCCAGAGCTGCCGTAGCCGACCCTCCTGTTCTTATTCTTGATGAAGCAACCAGCTCCATTGATACAAGAACAGAAAAACTGGTACAGGACGGCATGGATAAGCTGATGGAGGGAAGAACTACGTTTGTAATCGCCCACCGTCTCTCTACTGTAAGAAACAGTGACTGTATTATGGTTCTGGAACAGGGACGTATTATTGAGCGCGGCTCACACGACGAACTTATTGCGCAGAAGGGAAAATATTATCAGCTTTATAATGGGTAAAAGAAGCTCGATAACGCACTTCAGGCAGATGCGGATGCATCTGCCTCTTTCTTTATGCAGACAATACACCGCCTTACAAAGCGGTGTATTTCTCAATGGTTTCCCAATCTATCTTTCTGTTTTTAAAGTAATACTCCCTGTCCTTCTCTCCTATTTCACGAAGAACCCTGCATGGATTTCCAACAGCAACCACATTTTCCGGAATATCTTTTGTTACAATACTTCCGGCACCAATTACTGTATTATCTCCTATGGTAACTCCCGGAAGAATCACAGCCCCCGCTCCTATCCAGCAGTTTTTTCCGATGTGCACCGGCATATTGTACTGGTATCCTTTTTCCCTAAGTTCCGGTAAAATCGGGTGTCCGGCGCTTGCAATTGTCACATTGGGGCCAAGCATCGTATAGTCTCCAACATAAATATGGGTGTCGTCTACCATTGTCAGATTAAAATTGGCATATACATATTTTCCAAAATGTACATGAGCCCCTCCGAAATTAGAATGAAGAGGAGGTTCAATATAACATCCTTCCCCAATTTCTGCAAACATTTCTTTCAGCATTTCCTCTCTTTTGCCCAGTTCTGTAGGACGGGTAGCATTAAAATCATAAAGTCTGTCAAGTTTTTTAAGCTGCTCCCTCATAATGGATTCGTCCATTGGGACATAAATCTCCCCTGTGTGGAGCTTTTCTCTCATATTCATGCGTACTTTCTCCTCGTATAATAAAATTTGTAAAATTGTCCGTTCTCAGTCTTTATCGTCTCCTGTAAGGCGCAGAACATCGCGGATTTCTTCTGCATCCATATCAAGAATTACTGCCAGTTCGTCTATGCTGAATTTCAGGCTTCCATCTTCCTCATCTTCTGTAAGCTCTTTTACTGCTGATTCCAGTTTTTCCACCTTTGACACAAGATAGTCGTCGCGGAACTTCTGCTGTGACTGCTCTTCTACTGCCTGGCGGATACTGAAACGAATTCTTCCAAGAAGCCATGTTTCGTCCTTATGCGCAGGTTCCTCTTCCTCAAGAGCGGTTAAAAGCCCTACATTCGCCTCCTGGATTAGATCTGCGAGAAAAATGTCCCTGCTGTTCATTTTAGCCGCCATACGTGCCGCATGAGGAAGATAATACTGGGCAAGCTGCATCTGTGCCAGCGCATCTCCCTCTGCCAGTTTCCTGAAAAGTTCCGAAGGCTCCGGCATCTCTTTCTCTGTCTTCGTCAGTCCTTCCAGATACTCATTAAGATATTCCTCTTCCTCTTTTGTAAGAGGCTCATGTACTTCTTCCTCTATTTCAGGCTCTGTATCCTCCGTTTTTTCCGGAAGCCCTTCTATAGAAATTCCTTTTACTTTTAAATACTGTAATATTTTAAGAAGCTGTTCCTTTTCCAGTTCGGAAGCTTCAAAATATTCTCTCACCTGTTCTGTTGTAAGCTTTTTATTATTTCGCTCTGCAAGAACACAAATTCCTTCTAATTTTTTTTGAAATTCTAATACGTCCATTAAAATTCTCCCTTTTTTCTACTGTCTGATATGACCGTATTATAGCATAAATACTGGGTTTTTCGCTACCTGAAAACCCTCGAAAAAATTTTTTTAAAAAAATTCAAAAAAAGTGTTGACATTTGTAGAACCCTATAATATAATATGTCTTGCGTCAGGCGGGAAAGCCAAGACGAAAACAAAACAAACAACTTAATACATCACATCAAATGACTTCAGCGGGGTGTGGCTCAGTTTGGCTAGAGCGCCTGGTTTGGGACCAGGAGGCCGCAGGTTCGAATCCTGTCACCCCGACTGCTGTAACATTTACCGTTTCAGCGAAATGCGGGTGTAGTTCAATGGTAGAACACTAGCCTTCCAAGCTAGATACGTGGGTTCGATTCCCATCACCCGCTTCTCTGATGCAACAATCCAGAGAAAAATGTGTCTGTAGCTCAGCTGGATAGAGCAACGGCCTTCTAAGCCGTGGGTCGGGGGTTCGAATCCCTTCAGGC
>UQJE01000026.1 GCA_900541345.1 uncultured Blautia sp. | reverse complement strand
CCTTCCCAGCTCCCGGCATTTTTTTATACCTTCCTCATCTGGTGTATTATGAATAATCAAACCTTCTTCCGCCAAAATCTCTGCACCATCATCTCGAACACGTTCATACCAGTCTCTCATCCACTGTCCGTCACCCCAGTCATAAGAGCCGAAGAGAACCACTTTTTTACCTGAAAGACTCTTTTCCAGTTCTGCAAAAAAAGGTTCAAATTCACTTTCCTCCAACTCCTCATCTCCCATTGCCGGGCAGCCCAGAGCCAATACCTCATACTCCGCTGCCTGCTCCGGAGAAATCTGCCCAACTTCAATAAGTTCTGTCTCTACGCCTGCCTCTCTGGCACCGTCAGATATTGCCTGTGCCATCGCCTCTGTATTTCCTGTTGAAGACCAGTAAATCACTGCTGCTTTGTTCATTTTGTACCTCCTGATTGTAATTGTAAAATGTTTCTATTTCCATGATCTGCAAGTATCTGCAGTATAGAATACCCCTGTTTTATCTGTCCGCACACAAATGCACGGCATCTGTCGTAAACTTCAAACTGAAGTTTTGCCTTTTCCACGTCTCCGTAAACCTTCCAGTAACCGCAAAATTTACAGCCTGCTCCTGAATTTATCCGGAAACCTTTTACATCTTCCAGCGGATAGCCAAGAAATAATCCGATTTCATGGGGAAATTCTTTTTTTTCCTCAAAGCGCTTTCTTAAATAAGAAAACTTTTCTTTAAGTTCTCCTTTTTTTGAATAACCATCCTGAACAAGAAGTTCCACTACTTCAGACTGTTTTAAATACTCTTCCAGAACTTCTTTTCTGTACACAAGTACAAGATAATGCTTTCTGCAGCCACAAAGCACTTCCATATAAATATCCTCATCAGAGAGTTTTTCTTCATACATCTTCATGATATTCGGAAGTTCCGGCATTTTTTCCTTTGAAAACGAAACAAGATTTGCCGGCTTTTCTCCCATAAGTACAGGCGCACAATGTTGACTTATAATTTCCTCAAATTTATGGCAGTCCATTTCAACCCTCCTAATTAGTTAGTTTTATTTAACTTAACCTCATCTTATCATTATAGTTAGTTAATGTCAACTTTTTTTATCATCTCATTTTATCTTTTTATATTTATTTGAAAATATAACTTGACAATTTTAGTTTAATATTGTATGATAGCAATATCAGTAATGGTTATTGTTATCAAAGAGAAAGGAGGCTACCATGGCATCACTGAAATACAGCCGCCAGAGGGAATCCATAAAGGAATTTCTTATGACACGAAATGACCACCCAACGGCTGATATTGTTTATGAGAATATGAAACTTCTCTATCCCAAAATCAGTCTTGGCACGGTATACCGTAATCTCTCTCTACTTGCTGATATTGGTGAGATTAAAAAGCTTGCCAATTTTGACGGAGCAGACCGCTTTGACGGACGCACCGATCAACACTGTCACTTTATGTGCAGGCAATGTCATCGCGTTATGGATATAGAAGACCTGGACTTCTGCAATATTCTCGATGATGCAAGCAAGGGATTTAAAGGTGAAATCCAGGACTATAGCGCCAGATTTTTTGGACTTTGTGAAGAGTGTATAGAAAAAAATAAAAATGGTTAAAATTATACTTGACAAGTCCAGAATGATGTGTTAAATTAAAATAGTAATAATTACTATTATCGAAAACAAAAAAAATTAATTATATTATAAAGAAAAGGAGAACAAAATTATGGCAAAATGGGTTTGTAATGTATGTGGTTATGTTCATGAAGGAGAAACAGCACCGGAGGTATGTCCAATCTGTAAAGCACCGGCAGACAAATTTACAAAACAGGATTCTGAAATGACATGGGCTGCTGAGCACGTTGTAGGTGTTGCTCAGGGCGTAAGCGAAGACATCCTTGCAGATTTAAGAGCAAACTTCGAGGGTGAGTGCTCTGAAGTTGGTATGTACCTTGCAATGGCAAGAGTTGCTCACAGAGAAGGATATCCGGAAATCGGATTATACTGGGAAAAAGCTGCTTACGAAGAAGCAGAGCATGCTTCTAAATTTGCTGAATTATTAGGCGAAGTTGTAACAGACAGCACAAAGAAAAACCTTGAGATGCGTGTTGCAGCAGAAAACGGCGCTACAGCTGGTAAATTCGATCTTGCAAAACGTGCAAAAGCTGCTAACCTTGACGCTATCCATGACACAGTTCATGAAATGGCAAGAGACGAAGCTCGTCACGGAAAAGCATTCCAGGGTCTTCTTGAAAGATACTTCGGTAAATAATAATCATACAGGCTATAAATGATATTCAAAAGCCCTGCACATATCTGATTCAACCAGATATGTGCAAGGCTTTTTTGTTTAACTTCTCTTCTTCTTTACCAAAACAATCACTCCGCCTGTTGCTGATGCAAAAATCAGAAGCAGCAATGTACGTTTCAAAGGAGTTTCATCTCCTGTTTTTACCGCATTCTTTTCTTCTGAAGAAGCTCCTCCAGAAGAATTATTTGACGGAGGAGTTCCGAAATTTTCCTCCGGCGTGATACTCGGCGTTACGCTTGGACTTACCTCCGGCGTGATGCTCGGCGTTATGCTTGGACTTACCTCCGGCGTGATACTTAGACTGGGAGTTGACGGAAGTGGTTCTGCCTTAGGAGATGCAGGAACATCATATATCCAGCTTTCTCCGTCTATCATATACGGTATGACTGCAAGAAACGATTCCACTGTTCCATAAACGCCCTTTTCTGTCTGTCTTAAAAGATAAATTCCCTGCTCAAGATTGGGAAATGAGAGAACTCCCTGTTTGTCGGTTTTTCCTGCAAAATCTGCTGTCTGCGAAACAGCCTCCTTCTCCAGAATATCTGCCGCCTCTTTTTGTGCCTCTGCTGTATTCAGTGCATTTAAATCTACTTTACAGCCTGCAAATTTTTCTGTTAGCTGCCACTGAAGATTGCTTTCCCCAACAGGCTTTCCCACTTGATACACGGCAAACTCCACGTTCCCTTTATAAGAGCCTATATCATTTAAACGAATCGTAATACTGCCTTTTTTTCCAGGCTGGTAATCATCTGCCCAAGCTGGTCCTGCAAACAAAAAGATTGCCATAAATAAAACGGTTGCTGTAAGAAGACTTTTTCGTACCTTATTTTTTATTCTGCTCACTCAGTCTCCTCCTCTTCTTTTTTTCATAAAAGGAATCACGATTAACAGGATTCCTGCCGCCAGAATTACAACTGCGGACACAACAAATAAAATTTTCATCCACTGCCATATTCCATGTGTAATTTTCTCCTTTGTTTTTTCTTCCTTCTCTTCCCAGGGAATCCTTTCCCCTCTCACAAGAAGGCGGTGAGAATTGATTCCATACGGAGTACATGTTACAAGGGTTACATAATCTTTTCCCGGAATAATTTCCAGAGCTTCTGTCTCTTCCGGCTCTACTGTCAAAATCTCCTCCACCCTGTATGCCATCTCTTCTCCCAAAATATCCAGAAAAAACAAATCTCCTTCTTTTAGCTGATCTAAATCAGTAAACAATGTTTTTGATGGAAGCCCTCTGTGGGAAGAAAAAACTGAGTGAGTTCCTTCTCCTCCTGTGGGAAAAGAGCTTCCATAAAGATGTCCAACACCTTCTTCTAAAACCTTCGCAGAAGTACCGTGATAAATAGGGAGATGTACCTGGATTTTTGGAATACGTAAAACTCCCATAATTCCGTCTCCTGAAGTATTTAGAATCCTTTCATATCTGTCGTCTCTCTTACTTTTCACAGAAAATCCGTCTGAAACACCAGTCTGCTTTTCCAGAAGCTCTTTGTTATACGCCTCTGCTTCCTGTTTTATGGCTCTTTTTTTCTCCTCTTCAAGAACATCTATCTGCTTTTCATAAGATTCCACAGCCTGGCTTTCGCTCCGCCTGTTTACCCACTGACTGAGAAAGGGATAATTTAATATAGAAAGCCCCACAAGGAGAAATAGAAATAAAATTATATTCTGTTTTTTCACATTATATTCTCCTTATGCGTATGATTTTATAAATGCCAACGAAAAGAAAGATAATAAAAATTCCCGCCGCTGCTCCATAAAGATACTGGCGCATCCATTGGCTTCCTTTCCGCTTCTCTATCTCTTTATCTGTCTCTTTTTCCACAAAAGGAATCCTTTTTCCCCGCACAAGAAGTCTGTGGGAATTGATTCCATACGGAGTACATGTTACAAGAGTTACATAATCTTTTCCTTCCTGTATCTTCAAATCCTCTGTATTATGCGGCTCTATTACCGTTATCCTGTCTGTCTCGTACGCTAGCGTTTCTCCGAAAACATGAATGTAAAATATATCTCCCTCTTTCATAAGCTCCAAGTCTGTAAAAAGCTTTTTTTCCGGAAGTCCTGCATGGGCGGAAAGAACAGCGTGTGTTCCCTCTCCTCCAATTGGAAGAGAGGTATTCTTTAAATGCCCGACACCGTTTTTCAAAACATTTTCTCCTGTGCCATGATAAATCCCAAGCCTGACATCAATGACAGGAATTTCCAGATATCCCATCATGCCCTCTTCATTTACATTAAGAAGGGTTTCATATTCTCTTCTGCCGAAACCGGATAACCCTTCCGGATCAAAAGGGTCTGTTACTGTCACATTTGCGGCAGCAAGAGATTTATTATATTCTTTTACATTTTCCAGCTCTTCATTTGTCTCTGTGTCTGTTTTCTGCTGCGTTTCATATGAAGTGATTATATCCTGCTGTCTTCGCTCATATAAATAATTGCTGATAAAAGGATATGCCGCAATGATAAGACCTGCCAGCACAAGAATCCCCGGCAGCCATACATGGAGCGCTTTTTTCATATTCTCTTATTTCGCTTTCCGTTCTTTTTTTCGAGCAGCTACATAATAGACAATTCCTGCGCCAATTACAAGAACACCGCACACTGCGAAAATACCTGCTCCTCTGCCGCCTGTTGCAGGAAGCTGGAAACCGGAAGTATTATTTACGGAAAGATTTACTTTTCCATCTGTATTATCCTTTTTATCCAAAGCTCCTGTATATTCTGAATTTCCTGTATTTACTGCATCTGCTACGTAGTTATTCAGTCCCTTTTTCCCTGTTATCACTATTTCCACAGGTTTTTTCAGAAGGTTATAACCTTTTATTGTGACAATCTCCTTCAGATAATATGTACCCTCTTCAAGACCGCGGATTTCCATTTTGCCTCCTGCTGCAGGGCTCATTTTTGTCGCTGTATCTTTTGTTGCGGGAACATTTGTCATCTTATAAATGCCGCTGCCTTCCGATGTTTCCTTAAGCTGATAATATGTTTCTGCATCAGTTTTTCCAGAATAGAGGATAAACTGAATCTCTTTTCTGTTTTCTTCTGTAATAGTTTCCTTTCCTCCATTTAACTGTTTTGTCACATCAATGCCAAAAGTAAACTCTGTAACCTTATCGTAGGAGGTATTCATCTCCTGATTTCCGGCTATCTGATATGTCAATTTTACTTCATTTGGATTACCGGAATTTTCCGCTGCACCCTCTGCCTTCGGTCCTACGACTGCATTCTCATTTACAACAGCGCTGTAATAAAAATAAATTTCTCTTTTGGCTGTGCCTCCATCTTTCGCCCAGTCAGACAGTTTTCTGAGACCTTCTTCTGTAAAAGTAATTGTGAATGTACTGCCGGACTTATATTTTGGTGCCTTCTCTTCCTCATTGTCGGAAGACAGCGCAGATACGGTGTAATCTGAACCGAGCTGTAATTGAGGCGCCTGGTTTCCGCCTGCTGTTCTTACACCATCAATTTTTACAGTTCCTTTCTCTGTACCTTCCCCTTCTACAACTACTGGTGTAAGACCTTTGCTGATGTTATCTGTAAGAACGTATTTCGTAATATCATTTCCATTTTTGGGAATAAAAGGCACGGTTCCTTTCAAACGGAAATGAACCGTATCTCCAATGGAAGTAGTATCTGTATCTGCAACTGATTCCTTTCCATCTGTTAATGCTTCATTATCTCCAATTACAATCTTTTTCTCAACCTCTGCGTCATCTGTGCTGTTTTTTACATTTGCTGTAATCTGCTCTTCCCAGTATCCGGTTCCATCTGTAATGTAAGTAGGAATGCTGATAACAAAGGGATTTCTGCTGCCTATGATAGAAACAGGAACTGGTTTTCCCTCTTTCATTACATAAGCCCCTGATACATCTGTCTCCATTACAAGATAAAGGCCATATGGATTAGGCGCAGCCAACTCTGCAGAAATCTGTCCGTTTTCTCCTGTTGTTGCTTTCTTCAAGTCTAAACTCAAATCCAGAAATTTCTTTTTATCCTGCTCCTGCACAGCCTGATTAATTACAGAACCATCTTTATAAAAACACATTTCGCCATGTGTATAATCTGCGCTATTTTGAATTCCGGCTGCTGTTGCTACTTTATTCTGAATCCCGTAAGCCATAACCGTAGCATCTCCATCCTGTATCTCATAGAGATTTCCGATTTTTCCATATTGAAACGCAATTCCTCCAATGGGCTTACTTGTATCTGCTTCTTCTGAATTATCCGCTTTATTTATGTATTTGCCAATGGTAAGAGATGCCTTCCCTGTCAAAGGTGCTCCGTTTCCCTGCAGGGTTTTAAAATATTCTGCACTCATCTCTTCTGGTGCTGTAATAAGCTGTGTCGGTTCTGCCTGCACAAGAGACGCTGCTCCTATAGACATCATCAATGCCGTTCCTGCTGCCAGAAGACTTTTCCATAATTTTTTTCTCATTTTTTGTCCTCTTCTTTCCAGGCGGCATATTCATACCGCCTTTTATATTTTATTTTTTAGATGCCTTACGTTTCTTTTCTTCTCCAATGACGTACCAGATTCCGGCTGCGCCAACAAGAAGAATTCCTGCAATTCCCGGAAGGAAAAATCCGCCTCCTGCAGTAAGTGGCATCGTAATACCTGTATTATTCTCAATCAGAAGGGTTACTTCTGCATAATATTTTTTGCCTCCCATTTCATAAAATGGTTTTGTTTTCCCTGCCGGGTTTTCCTTTGTCGTCTCATATGGAAGAGAAATTTCTACAGGTTTTTCCAACTTATTGTACCCTTCCGGAACAGATACCTCTACAATTCTGTAATCATATCCAGTCATCAACTGATTAAAAAGAGCACAGCCTTTCTTTTCTTCATCATGAACGATTACATTGCCTGTTTTTACCTGTCCAGGCTGCAAACCGGAATTCTCCGGCGGATTTACAATAGAAGGATTCCTACATACGGTTTCATCTGCCGGTTTGTAAGTATCTCCGCCCTTTTCTTTATACTGAAGTTCAAAGACAACTCCATCAAGTGGCTTATTGCCGCCTGTCTTTTTCTCAATGACAATCATACCAAGACGATGGTTCACAGCTGTGATTATCGGCGTATCAACTGTTTTTTCTTCTGGAATCTTTATCTCTCCTTCAGATTTCTTTCCGCCGGAAGTTTCATAAGATACTTCATATCCCTCTTCTGCATTTTCCTTCACGGTATAAGTTTTTCCTTTTTCCAGACCATAAATCATGACATACTGACTGTCCTTTAAGGTAAAGGTATTTCGTTCTGATGTTAAAGTGAAAGTCTCTCCTTCCTGTAGGTCCTGTCCCTCTGAAGAATCTGCCTTTGTATACTTCCTGCTGAAATAAGTTTTTCCCTCTGTCAGACCGCTAATAGTAAAAGTAAATTCTTTGCTCTTTTCATCTGACGAAAGTTCAGCTCCCTCTGGTCTTTCAATGCGCTTCTCTACTTTCAGCTCCGTAAGGCTGTTCTGATATACAACCGGGTTTTCCTTTGTCTCCCCTTTGGAATCCATATCTTTTAAGACGTATGGATTTTCTTCTGTTCCCAAGCCTTCTGTTCCTCCTGTTGTTTCATAAGAAGAATCTGAAATTTCTACAATACGGTAAATTGTAGTTCCCTTCTTATCCTTTACAGAGCCGGGCATTTTTGCAGGAATACCGCTCCATTTTGCCTTCCAGGGAGCATATTCCAGATATGCGGCATCTACATTTTCATCTGCCTTTCCATCAAGAACTATCTTTGCAGGTGTTTTAAAGCTTATCCAGGAGTTATCTTTTTCATTCTGATATTGAAGTTCAAATGTAACCGGAGCTGTAAGCTCATTATCTTTCCAACTCTTATCGGCAAATCGGCTTGTAACCTCCATGGTATTTGTCACTCTGGAATAATAATCTGCATCCGGCATATCTGAATTTTTAATTTCATCTGCTGTCAAATCTTTTGATTCTGCCTGATATGCTTCGTTATAAATTCCTGAATTTTCTATTACTGTTTTGTCCGTATCTGTATTTACCTCTCTCGCCCTGTAAGTATATTCTGCAAACTCATAGCTTCCGTCTTCTGTTTTTACAAGGCTTCTTGCAGGAAGAGCTTCTATATCTGTTCCTGCACTGTCTTCTGCATTCTTTCCGGTAAGTCTGACAGGATTTGGTTTACATACAGATTCCGGACAATTTTCCCAATCGCCGTTTGCCTTTCTCTGAATCTCAAAGAAGACCTCCCAGGATTCTTCGTTAAAAGGAGCTCGCAGACCATATTTATTATGACTGTCATTTTCCCAGACCTTCTGAATATGAAGCTTTTGTACATCTACAAGATTATACATATCGTTTCTTTCCGTCTCTCCTACGATGCCCTTTGATGTTTTCGCTGCAAGAAACGGCCAGGCAAATGAATTATTCATAGGAAAACCTGTTTCAGCAAGCTTCTGTCGGAACGGAGAATCCTTTTCACAGAAATCCAGCAGCTTCTGCCTTTCATCGAAAAGTGGAGGAAACCATATATCCTCAGTTTCTAAAAGTTTATCTCCTTTCCGGATTTTTGCTTTTGGCTCAAGCCAGTATCCTACTTTTTGCCTGTTTTTGTCATTTTCGTCTGTGACAATCTCAGGATGTAAGACAAATCTTTCCTCATAAACGGTTTGTCCGCTTTCGTCCTTAAATTCCAATCCTGTTTCTACAAAAGCGTATCGAAAATATATTGTATTTCCCTCTTTTGTTTTTATCTTTACCGGAATATCGGAACATCGGTAGCGGCTGCAGGTATTGTTTTCATTTTGTCCCATTGTTTCATTATTTCCAAATGTCCACTCTGCCGTCAGCCATTTCCACGGTTCTTTATTTGTAGATACTTCTGTTTCGGGATTTCTCTGATTAATAAAAGCGTCTATCTGCTTTCCATATGGAGATTGATCTACCCGCTCCCAATTTGTAAGTCTGTCCAGTTTATCCGGGTCTTCTGCTGCAGCTACATAAAGATGTGAAATAAGCCGAATCTTATAACCTGTATGGTTTGCAACCGGTTTTGACAGATTTTCTGAATCCGTTGTAAACTTATATATCTCTGCATTTGTGTTTATCAAAGCATTTGTAAAAGAATTTCCCATTCCGGCAGTAAAGCTGTTAAGGGATTTATCATAATAAAAATCTCTTCCTGCTGTTTCTTTTACCTTATACGGCTCTTCCACCTGCTCTGCCAATCTGTAAATCCAGGGTGTACCGTTAGGCGCATAAATTTCAAATTTTGCCGGAAATGTAATATCCCACTGTCCATTATCACCTTTATTCTGCCCCGCCAGATTAGAAGTCACTGCTTTTATTGTTACCTTAGGATTTTCTCCAAGAATCTTTTTTAATTTATCAGAATTCCCCAGATATTCTCCTGTCACCATCGCCTCCTTTTTTCTCTTTCCGGTATTAGGCTCATCATCATAAAACTCTTCATACCAAAATACATCTGGTACAGTAAGCTTTATTGTTCCAATCTTCTCTTCCGGAATCTTATTATTATCGTCCGGTTTGCTTGACTGTGCATCTGCTCTTCTATAGAAGTCCAGAATAAGGGACTTTCCCCGAAGACCTGCAAAATTATGACGGTCGTTCCACCACTTTCTTAACGTAAGAGGGACTTTCTGTACATTTGTATATGTGTTTTTATAAGTCGCAGAATTATTTGTGTTCCACTCAGGCTCTTTATCTTCTGTTTTCTGTACAGGGTATAATCCTGATATTTCTTCCGTAAACACATACCCATTCTCTGCGCTTTCATCCAGAAGTCCTTTTCCTCCCACAACTTCATAACCGCCCTGAATAAATCCATTTGCGTTTTCTGTAATTGTATATTCGTATCTGTTTCCATTGGGCGCATAGATAGCAAGATTTTCAAAGATGACTTCTCCCATTCCGTCCTCTTTAAATTCTTTATAATTCAGATATTTTATCTCCGAATATGCCGTATCCTTTTCCCAACTTCCATCTATTTTTTGGAATTCTCTTGTAATAGTAAAAGATACTCCAGGATCTGCATACTCCAAAGCATCTGGTTTATCTATCCATTTACGTACCTTCAGCATTCCTTTCTGATTTTTCAGATACCCGTTTGTAACTGCATAATTGTGAATCTCAGGCTGCTTATACACAAGATGAACACCCGGCTCTTTTCCGCCTGCCTCAATTCCTGCATCTGTTTCTCCAAAGCTGTCCAAAACTTCTTCCCTTAGAATATAGGTATATCTTTTTCCGTCATCGTCATATTGAGGAAGAAGACTTTCATTCTTTTCATCCACAGGATTGACAATTAACTGATCTTCAATGACTGCATTTACATTTTCTCCCTGGTATTTTATTCCAAACCTGTACTCTCCTTCTGCGTATTGGTCTTCCCAGTTTTCTACTTTTAAAACAGCAATTGGCTCTTTGTCCTCGATTTTTCCTTCTGGAATATGGTCTCCTTCCAAATACTGGTACAATTTAAATTTCATTCCCGGAAGTTCTGTCTCCGGAAAACCAGCCGGCATATTTGCCCATATTTTCTTTCCGCCTACAAAAACACTTTCTTCAATCTGATTTACAAAAACGCCTTTTTCTTTAAGAAGATAGACACCATCTGTATTCTGATAAAGAGCTGTTTTATAAGAATCATCCGGCATGATGCTTCCATCTTCCTTCGTTATAAAACCTTTTTCATCACCGATTTCTATATATTTCTCAATGGATGTTTCCGGAGTGGAGTCGTTTAGATATTTATAATAAACATCTGTATAATCAAAGAACTCTTTATCTGTTCTCATTTTCTCCCTGGCATAATATATTATCTCATAGCCCAGTTCATCGTATTTCGGCATTTTTCCAAAGCTGCACATATTTACATCTTTATCATCATAGAAAGTCCATTTTCTATCTTTATAAATGGAAGAAATTTTTTCTGTAATCTGCCCGTTTTCTTCTACGTGACATAGCTGATATAAATCGAGATAAATATCCGGCCGCTCTCCCATTTCGTAGCGATAAGCATCTTTCCATTCTTTCAGGAAATACACTTCTTTTTCTTCCGACAGCTGATTTGTAAGCCTGATTTCCAGCTCATCACATCCATTTAGTCCATTATTTGGCTCATAGCTGCTTGTAATCTGAAGTCTATAAACAGGAACATCTTTCTCGCCTTCCAATGCCTTCTCTACAGGTATCAGACCTTCCCCGCCTTCTGTTCCCTTTGGTCTTGCAAGCTCTTTTAAAGTATAGCTTAAAAGATTTCCGTAGCGATCATATTTAGGAAGATTGTAAAAACTGAATTTCTGGACTGTCTCTTTTCCTGTCACCTCCTGTATAACAGAACCGGGACTGCCATTTTTGTCAAGAATTTCTATAGGCTCATTTCTTACCGTAATCGTATTATTTTTATAATCAATAGCACCTTCCTGACTGCATTCCAGCTTTAATACAAGCTTATATCCCTTTTCTTCCAGTTTATCAAGCAGTTTATTTCTTATATTGTTGTTATTATTTCCGTCAATCCATTTCTTCTGTGCATCTATGTTCACAGAACCGAGACGCCTGTTTGTCGAAGTATAAAAATGAATATCCCCTACCTCTTCTGTGGAATAGCTGACCTCATAGCGATGATTATCTGTATTGTATTTTATATATGGAGTAGATGCTCCTGCAGCTCCATGCTGTACTTTATAAATCTTCTCCATATCTTCCTGTGTGTATGTAATTTTATGCTCCCCCACCTGTGTTTCAAGAATCAGAAGCTCATTTTGGGGAACATTTGCAGGCATTCCTGGTATTTCTACCCACCAGTTATCCTTTGCGCTTATCTTACACTCTTTTATCTTTTCGTAATCCCCCTCCTGTTTCCTTTGATAAATCGTATAAACAACCGTCTCCCTATGCTGGGCATCTCCATCGTCTCTCCATATTTTTTTCAGATAAACCTTATAATCTCCCTCTGGTCCGACTGGTGGAATCGGAACATTTTCTATGTTCATATGTTTAATGCCATCACGGTCTGTTATGTCGTTATAGAAAGACTGCCATTTCCCCTGTATTTCCTCCATTACCATGTATTCATAAGGATGGCCTTCTTTACTATATAAATCGAGATCTCGAAACTCTCCATACCACGGTGTTGTTTCCTGTACATACCCCACAATTTCATCCGGTTTTCCTTCTATGTAAAGTTCCAGAGGCGCTTCGTCTGGTTCTCCATCCATAACAAAGGGACTATTTTCTTTTGTCACAAGTCTTATTTTCTTATCTTCGTGCTCAAACCGATACATCCAAAGGGAAATTGGCTCTGGAGAAAGATTATCTTTCCATGTTTTTGTTACTCTGTATTCTGTTTTATCTTCCAGATTATTTTTTACAGTTGTTACAAATATGCCGTTTTTTTCTTCTGTTTTGGAAGCAGATGTATAAATAACCTCCATCCCTTTCTGATGAAGTGTTATTTTTCCTGTTTCCGCATCAAGGCAGTTTTCCTTGCTGTCTCCCTGATAAACTGCTGTTTCCTGCCATCTGTATTCCATTTCACGGCCATATTTATCATATCTGGGCATTTCTTTTGTAAAACTCTGTGTCAGTTTTTCTGCAATAAAGTTTTCCAGGATTTTTATATCGCCCGTACTTTCCCAGGGTTCTCCTGTTCCCTTCAATCTTTTCTGGAGGGAAAATTCCACTTTTACATCGTATAATTCACTCTGGAATGCCATAGCATTCCACGTTTTTTCAACAGATACAAATGTAGTTCCTGTAAGAAGATTGCTTACTGTTCCTCCATCATAAATACTGTTGTCATTTTTATCTCGCACTTCCCATGCAGGAAGAACATCATGGAACTCTCCCGTAGACATATCCAGCTTCCCGTATACTACTCTGTAACGCTGTGCACTTGCCCCTTCCATGTATTCTCTTGTCAAATAGCGATAAGGATATCCATGAGAATCATATTTAGGAAGATACCCATCTTTCCCTTCCTGCTCTTCAAAAATTCCTGAAAAATCAATAGTATGGCTCTGTCCCTCGCTTTTGGCAGGAATTGTAAAAACTGCTGTTTTTCCATTTTTATCTTTTACTGCTGCCGCAGTCTGATAGAGAAGTGATACATCTGTGTTATCGCCTGGATTGCCTGTAACCGTATCGGTAACTCTCCAGAGATAAAAGTCAGCTTCCGGTCTGTCTGAATTATCTGTTACGTCAAACCATTCTTTTTCCGCTGTATAACCACGTTCTCCTGTAAGCGTAAGAATCAACGTACCTCCACTGTAAACAGCATCCGTAGCTTCTCCATGATTAGACACCGCATTATTTTCAATTGTCTCCTGCAGTCTGTCTCCACCAGGCAAAAGCTCTGTCCCTTCTATTTCCGCTGGTGGTTTTACTCCTCCATCTTCTTTCGCAATCAAGCTTTCTATTGCTCTTTGCGGCATATTTTCTTTGTTGTGCTCTATTTTATATGTAATTTCAGAACCGTCCAGATTATAGCGCAAAAGACCTTCTATAGAAAATTCCGCCGTTCCAGGTACTGTATCATAATGAAACGTCCATTTTGATCCGGGAATTGCAGAACTATTTAGTGGAATTCTTCCGGAATTTATATCCTCGTCACTTCCATCCGGTTTTTTTATTCCTGTTGCCCAGCAGAAATCATAACTTTCCAGAATTTTTTTATAAATCCCATACATTCTTGTATTTCCACGCCGAACCTGAACATTCATATCGTAGTCCATTTTGACCGTATAATACCACCCCGGAACGGAAGCTCCCGGATGCTGACTCATATTATCATCTGTAACTTCTGTAAGTCCGTAATTCGGTTCAGAAATTTCACATGCATTTATAGTCCAGTTCAGATTTACTGTCTGTTCTTCAATCCCTTCTCCTCTCAGCTTCGCTTTTGTTGGAAGCGCATTCGGAAGAATCGTGTAAATATCATGACCTGTTCCTCCCATTTCCATATAAGATACTTTTTCTTTTGTAATACCCAGGGAAGCAAATGGTACTGTCATTGTGCTTTTGACCATTTTTCCTTCTCTGTCCTTGTATGTGTAGAAAGTTGTAAAAGTAAGACTATTCTCCAATATTAGAGGTACTTCACTTACAGCAGGGCGTTTCTTTCCGCTGTTATTATTATCAATCCAGAAAACATCTCTCTGTATTTCTTCTGACTGTCTGGCAGTTACCTGAAAAGTGAATCCCGTTGCCTCGTCTGTAAAAAAATCACCAATGCCATTTACCATATCCTTCGGAGGGACCGTTGGAGTTGGCGTTGGCTCTGGAGTTGGCGTTATGCTAGCTTCCGGTTCCGGGGTTGGCATTTCTGTTGACTCCGGCGTCGGAGTTACGCTTGGCTCTGGGGTTGGAATTACACTTGGTTCTGGGGTATCTGTTTTCTTCGGAAGATTTAGAAAAATTTCCTGATATGTTCCATCTTCATATGTCTGAATTTTCCACGGATATACCTGTTGCTCCTCTGTTAAAATTTCCTCCTTGTATACCACCTGCAGCTCCATCTGTGCCACAAAAGAGGAAATGTCTTCTATGTCCTGAAGAAATTCCACTTCTACCTTCTGATTTCTGACGGTATACTCTCCAACCTGTAAATCAGACTCCTTATCGTATACAGGCATCCCTTCCGATGTGTCGGAAGCTGTCATGCATTCTTCGGGCATAAAAAAGAACAGAGTATCTTTTGCTTTTATACCCTGCTCTATTAAAGCGTTCTGAAAAGACAACTCCATCCCTATCTTCTGTTCCAACGGAAACTCTGTCTGTTCAGCATACATAATCTCATATATAATATCTTTATTTTCACTTAAATCTAAAGGTAAACGGCTTTCTTCTGTTTCATCCTGCAAATTATCTTCACTTTGAGAATTTTCTTCCGGTAAATTTTCCCCCGAGTTTTCTTCCGGTAAGTCTTCCTGCGATTCTTCTTCCTGTTGTAATATTTCTCCCTCTGTTTCCGGAACACTTTCCTCCTGAAGCGTGAAATCATTATTTTCCGGTGTTGAAAGAATATCTTCTGCGTAAACTGTTGTATTACTTAGTAACATAGAAAAACATAAAAACCATGCAGAAGCTTTACGTACTGTGTTCATGTATGATCACCTCTCCCTCTTTGATATGAAACACAGTATACTCTTTTTGGATATTTTTTACAATATATTTGACCTTTTCCATTGCCTATTATACAATAACAATATATTATGATTTAATAAAAATATATGATTTTACATTATCATTAATTTTTACTATTATAAATGAGAAAGGAAACACAATCATGCTGGATTTCAGAGTGGAAACCTTCCTGGAGGTATGTAAGGATTTAAATTTTACCCGGGCAGCACAACGGCTGAACCTGACGCAGCCCGCAGTATCCCAGCACATCAGATGGCTGGAGGAAGCGTACGGAGTTCCTCTATTTGTATGCAGAGGAAAAAAAATGCAGCTGACTTCTGCCGGAGAAATGCTCAAAAATTCTGCTGCCACCATGAAGCATGACATCATTTCCCTCAGAGAAAAAATGCAGAAAAGTACAGAAAATCAACTGATCAAAATGGGACTTACCCTTACAATAGCAGAATTTGAGATTTCCGGAATTGCCGCTGCTTACTTAAACTACTACCCTTCCGCTTCTCTTCATCTTTCTGTCGCCAACACAGAAGAGCTTCTTCATGAACTGGAAACAGGAAAGATTGATTTTGCACTTGTTGAGGGAAATTTCCCAAGGGATATTTATCATCATGAACTTTATCTGAGAGAACGCTACATAGCTGTCTGCTCTCCCGAAGATTCTCTTGCAAAAGGTGCTTATACACTTGATGACCTGATTTCTCACAGGCTTATCACCCGGGAGGCCGGATCCGGTTCCCGAAACATTCTGGAGCATTATCTTCAGATGAAAGGAATGCAAGTAGAAAGCTTTGACTCTCTTGTGGAAGCCGGAAGCATTGGACTTATCAAGCAGCTTGTAGAGCAGGGCTGCGGTATTTCTTTTCTTTACAGAACTGCTGTAAAAAAAGAACTGGCCGAAGGCAGATTGTGTGAAATACAGATGGAAGATTTGGACATTGTTCACGATTTTACTTTCATCTGGAGGAAAAACAGCATTTTTGCAGAAGATTATCTGGAAATCTACGAAAAGCTGAAGCAACAGGAAAATCTACTTTTCACAAAAGATTGAAACGGAGGAAAACGCATGAAGGTATTAGTAATTGGCGGTGTCGCAGCCGGAACAAAAACAGCGGCAAAATTAAAAAGAGAAAACCGTGATGCAGAAGTTACTATTCTTACAAAAGATAAAGAAATTTCTTATGCAGGCTGCGGTCTTCCCTATTATGTTGGAAATCTTATTGAAACCCGTGAAGAACTTGTGGTAAACACACCTGCTAAATTCGCAGGTCTTACCGGCGTAACTGTTCATACAAACAGAGAAGCAGTCTGTCTTGACCCGGCTTCCAAAACCCTTCAGGCGAAAAATCTGGAAACCAGTGAAACAGAAAATTATTCTTATGACCAGCTTGTAATTGCAACAGGAGCTTCTCCTGTCATTCCTCCAATCCCCGGCGCTGACAAAAAGGGCGTTTTCAAAATGCGTACACCAGATGATGCTGTTTCCATGCGCGCTTATCTTGAAAGCGAAAATGTAAAAAAAGCAGTCGTAATCGGCGCAGGCTTCATTGGCCTGGAAGTTGCAGAAAACCTGAAGGCACAGGGACTTTCTGTAACAGTAATTGATATTGCATCTCAGGTTATGCCAAATATCCTGGATCCGGAAATGGCTCTTTATGTAAAAAGACATCTGCAGAAAAACGGAATCCGCGTAATTACAGGCGTAAAAGCAGAAGAAATTCTCGGAAATGATCAGGTAACAGGCGTACGTACAAGTACAGGCTTCCTTCCCTGCTCTCTTCTGGCGGTTGCTGCCGGAATCCGACCAAATACAGGATTCCTCACAGATACAGGCATTGAAATGTTTAAAGGAACGATTCTTGTAGACGAAAAAATGCGTACAAATCTTCCTGATATTTACGCTGCAGGCGATTGTGTTATGGTGAAAAACCGTATTACCGGAGAAGCAAAATGGGCTCCTATGGGTTCTTCTGCCAATCTGGAAGGCCGCACCCTTGCACAGGTTCTTGCAGGAAAGAATAAAAGCTTTAAGGGCGTTCTCGGAACGGCTGTATGTAAGCTTCCCGGCTTAAACTGCGGACGTACAGGACTTACAGAGATACAGGCAAGAGAAGCCGGATACGATGTTATCACAGCTCTTTCCGTAACCGATGACAAAGCGCATTATTACCCGGATTCTTCTTTCTTTATTACAAAACTGATTGCAGATAAAACTACACATAAGCTTCTCGGTATCCAGGTATTCGGACCAGGTGCTGTCGATAAAATGGTAGATATTGCAGTTATGGGAATCAATATGGACGCTTCTCTGGAAGACTTCGAAAATGCAGACTTTGCTTATGCACCTCCATTTTCCACTGCAATTCATCCATTTGTACAGGCTGTATACGTTCTTATGAATAAAATTGACGGAACTCTTACAAGTATGACTCCTGCAGAATATTTGGAAGGAAAAGCAGATGACTACCGCATTCTCGATGTAAATCTTGCTCCTTCCATTCCAGGTGCAGATTACATCAATCTTGCAGAAGTAAACGGACCAATTCCTGGAATTGAAAAAGATGAAAAGCTTCTTCTTGTGTGCGCAAAAGGCAAACGAGGATATTTCCTTCAGAACCGCCTGAAACACTTCGGATACACAAATACTGTTGTTCTGGAAGGCGCAACCTTCTTCAATGAAGTTCATGTAAAAAACATTGCTTCTGCGCTTCCTGAAGAAGAAATCAAACGTGTGAAAGCACTTGGTTTCCTTATGGATAAGCGTACAGGAAATCATTTTAACGGACGTGTTATTACAAGAAACGGAAAAATCACAGCAGAAGAAATCCGCGCAATTACAGAAGCTGCTCAGCTTTACGGAAACGGGGAAATCACTATGACAACCCGTCTTACTATCGAAATTCAGGATGTTCCTTATGAGAACATTGAACCGCTTCGCGAGTATCTTGCCCAGGCAGGTCTTATGACCGGCGGAACCGGATCCAAGGTTCGTCCTGTTGTATCCTGTAAAGGTACAACGTGTCAGTATGGCCTCATTGATACCTTTGCACTGTCTGAGGAAATTCATGAACGCTTCTTCCTTGGCTACAACGATGTTCTTCTTCCTCATAAATTTAAAATCGCAGTAGGCGGCTGTCCAAATAACTGTGTAAAACCGGATCTTAACGACCTTGGTATTGTAGGTCAGAGAGTACCGGAAGTAGATATTGATAAATGTAAAGGATGTAAGAGATGTAAAATTGAAACAACTTGTCCTGTAGGCGCTGCAAAAATGGTTGATGGAAAAATCGTAATTGATTCTGCCATCTGTAACCACTGCGGACGCTGCATAGGCAAATGTCCGTTTAAAGCATTTGAATCCTCCACTTACGGTTACCGCATCTATATCGGAGGCCGCTGGGGCAAGAAAGTTGCACAGGGACGTTATCTGGATAAGATTTTTACAGATAAAGAAGAAGTTCTTAACACAATTGAAAAAGCCATCCTTCTTTTCCGTGAACAGGGAATCACAGGTGAGCGTTTTGCAGATACTGTAAATCGTCTCGGCTTTGAAAATGTACAGGAACAGCTCCTCTCTGACAGTCTTCTTGCAAGAAAAGAAGAGAATCTTGCTGCGAAAAAACACTTAAAGGGCGGCGCAACCTGCTAATAAAAAAGAACTTTCCAGGCAAAAAAATAACCCGAAAGGAAATTCCTTTCGGGTTGTTTTTAAGTATCTGTGCTATTTTCCATAGACAATATTGTCTCACCTAATCTGTTGTAAATCTCTACTGCATCCTGTACATGACGGGCAGCTCCGGCTCCTCCCGCAGCTCCCGCTGTCACAAGGATATATTCCCGTCCTTCTATCTCAGCAAAGCTTGCAAGACAAAGACCTGCTTCACTTGTATATCCCGTCTTACCACCCTTTATTTCCCCTCCTGTAACCGCAGGACTGGAAAGATTTTTAAACATGGTACTATAATAGGTTATTCCATCGGGATGAATATTGGTAATTCCTGTAGAATGGCGGGAAGCTTCCATGATTTCCCTGAATGTATCATTTCTGAGAGCATATTTTAAAAGAACTGCCATATCAAGAACTGTACTGTAATGTTCCGGATTATGAAGCCCTGTGCTGTCACAGAAATGTGTGTTTTTCATTCCGATTTTTGCTGCCTTCTCATTCATCAACTCTACAAAAGCTTCCTCAGAACCAGAAATATAATCTGCCAGGGCAATACAGCACTCTGCACCTGATGGCAACAGCACTCCATATACCAGATCGATTGCCCGTACATTCTCTCCCGGCTGAAATCCCGCCTGTGTGGCATCCTGCTCATAAAGCCCCGCAAACATTTCCTGAGTAAGGGCAATCTCCTGGTCTAAGTCTTTTATCTCTTCAATTGACAGGATTGCTGTCATCATTTTTGTCATAGACGCAGGATAAATTCTTTCTTCTGCTCCCTGAGAGCCCAGAATTTTTCCGCTGTTCGCCTGCATAAGAACTGCATACGGGCTTTGAATCCCGCTTATATCAAGCTCTTTTACAACAGGCTGGCTGAATTTTAAAAGCCATTCTCCCACTCCCTTATCCCAGCCTATCATCATAACAAGGGCAGCAATTACAATGACTTCCACAAATGTACAAAACACAATACGCCCTGTGTTCCTCTGTTTTTTCCTTCTTCCTCTGCTTCGTCTTCTAGTTCTTCCTGCCGGTGACATAAAATCCCCTCTCTTCTCTCTTTTAAACCTGTATGGTAAAGTTTTATTGTCTGGGGATATTGTAACATAAACCCGAATATGGTGCATCTAAATAATCTATAAAATAGAGCCAACCTTTATTCCTATACACACAACAGAAAAACCCCGGAAACCTTACGGTTCCGGGGCATCTTACGCTTGGACACAAAGTTATCTTTCGATAACACTATATATAATTTATCTGATAATCAGTGATTACTCGATGATGGAAGCAACACGACCTGATCCTACAGTACGTCCACCTTCACGGATAGCGAATGTAAGACCCTGGCTCATAGCGATTGGGTGGATCAGTTCGATTGTCATTTCGATGTTATCTCCAGGCATGCACATTTCTACGCCTTCTGGAAGGTTACAAACACCTGTAACGTCTGTTGTTCTGAAGTAGAACTGTGGACGGTAGTTGTTGAAGAATGGTGTATGACGGCCACCCTCGTCTTTTGTCAGAACGTAAACCTGAGCTGTGAATTTTGTATGGCATGTGATTGTTCCTGGTTTAGCAAGAACCTGTCCACGCTCGATTTCGTTTCTCTGAACACCACGAAGAAGAGCACCGATATTGTCACCAGCCTGAGCTTCGTCAAGAAGTTTACGGAACATCTCGATACCAGTTACAACAACTTTACGTGTTTCTTCTTTGATACCAACGATTTCAACTTCTTCAGATACGTGAAGAACACCAGCCTCAACACGGCCTGTTGCAACAGTACCACGACCTGTAATAGAGAATACGTCCTCTACAGGCATAACGAAGTCTTTATCTGTGTCACGCTTTGGATCCGGAATGTAGCTATCTACAGCGTCCATAAGCTCCATGATTTTATCTCCCCATGGGCCGTTCGGATCTTCAAGAGCTTTAAGAGCAGAACCCTGAACAACTGGTGTGTCATCGCCTGGGAAGTCATACTCGCTTAACAGCTCACGGATTTCCATCTCTACGAGTTCAAGAAGCTCTTCGTCCTCAACCATGTCGCATTTGTTCATGAATACAACGATGTAAGGAACACCTACCTGACGGGAAAGAAGGATATGCTCTTTTGTCTGAGCCATAACACCGTCTGTAGCAGCAACAACAAGGATAGCGCCGTCCATCTGAGCAGCACCAGTGATCATGTTTTTAACGTAGTCAGCATGTCCTGGGCAGTCAACGTGTGCGTAATGTCTCTTCTCTGTCTCATACTCAACGTGTGCTGTAGAGATTGTGATACCACGCTCTCTTTCTTCCGGAGCTTTATCGATGTTCTCGAAATCTGTAGCGCTGTTACCAGCAACTCTTTCAGCAAGAACTTTTGTGATAGCTGCAGTTGTAGTTGTTTTACCATGGTCTACGTGACCGATAGTACCAATGTTGCAATGCGGTTTGCTTCTCTCAAATTTAGCTTTAGCCATTTTGAATGTCCTCCTTAAAAATTGGCTCTTTATATACAGAGCATCTTTTTCGGTTTTAAACTTGCTATCCTTGATTATATTGCAAATCAAGGATATTTGCAAGTATTTTTTATTAATGAAGCGCGTTGTACAAAATGTGATTAAACCTTGCGGTTATCTCTCATTTTATCCTTTGGCTCATTCCTTATTTGCAAGAATTTTTTCCTGTACGGATTTTGGAACTGGCTCGTATTTCTCAAAGAACATGGAGTAGTTACCACGACCCTGAGTTCTGGAACGCAGGTCTGTTGCATATCCGAACATTTCGGAAAGCGGAACAAATCCACGAATCATTTTACCGCCGCCAATATCATCCATACCTTCAATACGTCCACGACGGGAGTTAATGTCACCAATAACATCTCCCATGTAGTCCTCTGGTGTTGTAACCTCGACTCTCATGATTGGCTCAAGAAGAATCGGGGAAGCTTTACGCATAGCATCTTTGAATGCAAGAGAACCTGCAATGTGGAATGCCATTTCAGAGGAGTCAACCTCATGGTAAGAACCATCGTATACGTTTGCGTGAATACCAACAACAGGGAATCCACCGAGGATACCAGCTTTCATAGCTTCCTCGATACCTTCGCCTACAGCCGGGATGTATTCCTTCGGAATCGCACCACCAACAACTGTGGATTCGAACTTGTACAGTTCTTCACCGTTGGCATCCATTGGCTCAAATTTAACTTTACAGTGACCATACTGTCCACGACCACCAGACTGTTTTGCATACTTGCTGTCTACATCAACATTCTTAGTGATTGTTTCTTTGTAAGCTACCTGAGGAGCACCAACATTAGCCTCTACCTTGAATTCACGAAGGAGACGGTCAACGATGATTTCCAGGTGAAGCTCACCCATACCAGCGATAATGGTCTGTCCTGTTTCCTGATTTGTATGTGCACGGAAGGTCGGGTCCTCTTCTGCAAGTTTCACAAGAGCTTCACCCAGTTTGCCCTGTCCTGCTTTTGTCTTAGGCTCAATAGCCAGCTCGATAACTGGTTCCGGGAATTCCATGGATTCCAGAATTACAGGATGCTGCTCATCACAGATTGTATCACCTGTACCTGTTACCTTAAATCCTACTGCTGCAGCAATATCACCGGAGTAAACTTTGTCAAGCTCCTGTCTCTTGTTTGCATGCATCTGAAGGATACGTCCTACACGCTCTTTCTTTCCTTTTGTGGAGTTCAGAACGTAAGAACCGGAATTCAGTGTTCCGGAATATACACGGAAGAATGCAAGTTTTCCAACGAACGGGTCTGCCATGATCTTGAATGCAAGAGCAGCAAACGGTTCTTCGTCAGAAGAATGTCTTACGATTTCGTTTCCTTCCATGTCCACACCGTCGATAGCCGGTACATCTACTGGAGACGGCATGAATTCGATAATTGCGTCCAGAAGTTTCTGAACACCTTTGTTTCTGTATGCAGTACCACAGCATACAGGAACAGCAGCACATTCGCATGTACCTTTTCTTAATGCAGCTTTCAGAGCATCTACAGATGGCTCTTCACCTTCAAGATATTCCATCATCAGGTCATCATCCAGCTCGCAGATTTTTTCTACGAGTTCTGTATGGTAAAGCTCTGCATCATCTTTCATTTCTTCCGGAATATCAACGATAGAAATGTCATCGCCCTTATCATCGTTGTAGATGTAAGCTTTCATTTCGAACAGATCGATAATTCCTTTGAACTCATCTTCTTTACCGATTGGTAACTGAATGCAGATTGCGTTTTTACCAAGACGTGTCTTGATCTGCTCTACTGCACCATAGAAGTCTGCACCAAGGATGTCCATCTTATTGATGAATGCCATACGAGGTACATTGTAGGTATCAGCCTGACGCCATACATTCTCGGACTGTGGCTCAACACCGCCCTTTGCACAGAAAACGCCTACAGCGCCGTCCAGTACACGAAGGGAACGCTCAACCTCTACTGTAAAGTCTACGTGTCCTGGTGTATCAATGATGTTGATACGGTGTTCCAGAGCACCTGGCTTTGCTTTGCAGTTTTCCTGCAGAGTCCAGTGACATGTTGTAGCGGCTGAAGTAATTGTGATACCTCTCTCCTGCTCCTGCTCCATCCAGTCCATAGTAGCAGTACCTTCGTGAGTATCACCAATCTTATAGTTTACACCTGTATAGTAAAGAATACGCTCTGTTGTTGTAGTTTTACCTGCATCAATATGAGCCATGATACCAATGTTTCTGGTTCTCTCTAATGGATATTCTCTTCCTTCTTTTCCAGCCAATGGTTTTTCCTCCTCGATTAGAAGCGATAGTGAGCAAATGCTTTATTTGCTTCAGCCATCTTGTGCATGTCTTCTTTCTTCTTAACAGATGCGCCTGTGTTGTTCATTGCATCTAAAAGCTCATTAGCCAGTCTCTCTTCCATTGTCTTCTCGCCTCTTTTACGAGAATATGTTGTGAGCCAGCGAAGAGCCAGCGCCTGACGTCTGTCTGCTCTTACCTCGATCGGAACCTGATAAGTAGCACCACCGATACGTCTAGCTTTTACTTCCAGAAGCGGCATGATGTTGTTCATAGCCTCTTCAAAAACTTCGATAGCTGGTTTGCCAGCTTTTTCTTCTACTCTGGCGAATGCTCCGTATACAATTTTCTGAGCGACACCTTTCTTACCATCTAACATAATGTTATTGATAAGTTTGGTAACCACTTTATTATTGTACATCGGATCTGCCAGAACGTCTCTTTTCTGAGTATGTCCTTTACGTGGCACGGTACTTCCCTCCTTAATCAATTGATTATATCATCGGTACTCACGCATGAAACTATTGCATGTTCGCACTGGTAAGGTCCTATATTTAACCCGCAACCGGCAGGGTATATGGAATACCGTACAAAAAAATCATAGTCTTCCGTGAATTTACGATTGATTATTTTATTTATTTCTTTTTAGGTCTCTTAGCACCGTATTTAGAACGGGCCTGTTTTCTGTTAGCAACACCTGCTGTATCAAGAGTACCTCTGATGATGTGGTATCTTGTACCAGGTAAGTCCTTAACCCTTCCTCCACGGATAAGAACAACGCTGTGCTCCTGAAGGTTGTGACCTTCTCCTGGGATATAGCTTGTTACTTCGATTCCGTTGGAAAGACGAACTCTGGCGATTTTTCTAAGAGCTGAGTTAGGCTTCTTAGGTGTAGCTGTTTTAACTGCTGTACAAACGCCACGTTTCTGTGGTGCAGACTGCTCAACGGCTTTCTTTCTTAAAGAGTTGTATGTTCTCTGAAGAGCCGGTGCTGTAGATTTCTTTACAGCTGTCTGACGTCCTTTTTTTACTAACTGGTTGAATGTTGGCATTCCATTTCACCTCCCGATTTATTTCTCCATAAGTTTCTTATGGGGCCTTGCGGTTGCTATTATCATTTGAGTGCGCACAAAAAAATTACGTTACATTCGCACGCCAGATTATTATATCCCGGAATTTTAGGACTGTCAAGCCATTTTCTGCGAATCCTTGCTTTTTTTATTTTCCCTTATTATAATAATAGCAAATGCAGGATTATGCGGCCACACAGTGCGGAATAATCCATAAGGCATTTTACCTCACTTTATTCACACAGAAAGGAAGTATTATGAACAAAAAACCATCTCCTTCTTCTCTTCTTCTGTTTTTTACGGGACTTCTGTGCATTGTTTTTTTGATTTTTTTCAGTTTTACCACATATAAGCAGCTTGATTCCACACAGGAACAGCTTAAAGCTCCTGAAGAGTATCTTGCAAAAAAGCAGGAAGAAATCAAACAGGCAGAAGACATTTTTACAAAAATAGTGGACAGTAAAAAAGCAGCTGTAAAATATCAGAAGCAAAAAGAAGAAACCAAAAATCAGAAAAAAGAACGCGAGCGTGCACCTGAAGCAGAAGAAAACAGCGATAATACAAAACCTTCTGTTTTCAGTGAGGCGGGACAGGATAATCTCACCAGCCCGGACGAATCCGCTGCCAACGGACATATTGTGGGAATTGACCCGGGACATCAGAGTGAAACCATTGACATGAGCGACACAGAGCCTCTCGGCCCCGGTTCTTCTGAAATGAAAGCAAAAGCTTCCACCGGAACACAAGGGGCTTACACAGGCGTACCAGAATATGCCCTGAACCTTGATATTTCTCTTCTTTTAAAAGATGAGCTTACAAAGCGGGGATATCAGGTCGTCATGACAAGAACCGATAATGAAACCGCAATCAGCAATAAGGAACGGGCGGAACTTGCCGCCTCGAAGGGTTCTGAAATTTATGTGCGCATCCACGCAAACGGAGAGGACACCCATACGGCCTCAGGGGCACTCACCATGTCTCCTTCCTCTCAAAATCCTTTTGTCCCTCAACTTTACGAAGAATCAAATCGGCTGTCCCAGTGCCTTATTGATGCTTACTGCAGCGCAACCGGATTTTCTAATCTGGGTGTGCAGTATTATGATAATATGACGGGAATCAACTGGAGCAGCGTTCCTGTGACTATTTTGGAAATGGGATTTATGACAAATGAGAATGATGACACAAAAATGAATGATCCTGCATTCCGCCAGACAATGGTACAGGGAATTGCAGATGGGATTGACGCTTATTTTCAGAATTAATAAAGGAGAGTCTCTATGGATAACAATACCCCCAGACAAAAGAAACCTATTTTTCTTTATATTGTAATTATAGTTCTCACTGCTGCTCTTGCAGTTCTTGGCATTTTGACATTTTTAAGTCTCAACCGCCTTACCTCTCTGCAGGCAAAGGTAAATGAAATGCAGAACACTGTGAAAGAAATCAGCGAATCTGCCGCTAATTTAAAACAGCAGGCAAAAGAGCTGGAAAAGCTGGAAGCACAGGAAGCTGCTGCCGGAGTTTCCTCAAATGATCAAACAGAAAATCAGGATCATTCATCACAGACAGAAATATCACAGGAAGAGGGAATGCTCTCTCCTTCCTCCGGAAATTCTTTCACAGATAATACAGACGAAAGTCTGGACAGCCTTCTTTCCCAGATTACCACGCTTCTTCCCCAGGATAATGGAAACTGGTCTGTCTATGTATGCAATCTGGCAAAAGGTTCCGAAGGTTCTATAAATAATACAAAAATGCAGGCAGCCAGCCTTATTAAGCTCTTTATCATGGGCGCCGTATATGAAAATTATGATGCACTTGCAGAACAGTACGGAAATGAAACTTTGGAAAGCAATCTGAATGCCATGATTACCGTAAGCGACAACGCTGCGGCAAACACGCTTGTGGGATACCTGGGAGGCGGTGATAATGAAGCAGGCAAAGCCGTTGTAAACCAGTTCTGCCAAGCACACGGCTATACAGATACTTCTATGGAAAGAATGCTGGAGGAGGGAACAGAAAACGGAGATAACTACACCTCTGTAAAAGACTGCGGCGCTTTTCTCGGGGAAATTTACCAGCTCTGCAGTAATATTCCCACAGAATCCACACTAAAAAATGCAGAAGCAATGTACCACCTTTTAAAGCTTCAGACACGCACCAATAAAATCCCGGCACAGATGCCGGAAGGAGTTCATGTAGCCAACAAAACAGGAGAACTTGCCACTGTGGAAAACGATGCGGGAATTATTTATGACACAGCAAACGGCATTGACCTTGTGGTATGCTTTATGTCAGAAAATCTCACAGACGCAGGAAAAGCCCAGGAAGATATTGCCTACCTGAGCCGATTGATTTACGGATATTATAATGAGGTTTAAAACTTTACTCCTGCTCCATCAGAATTTCAATTAAATACTGAAATGCTTCCGGCATTTTCTTCCTCTTATGGTAAATAAGAGAAAACTGGCGGTTAAACTCCTCTGGATAAACAGGAAGAAGCTTAACCGTCCCTTTTTTTATTTCTTCCCGTAAAATTCTTTTAGGAAGAACAGAAATTCCGTCCAGATTTTTAATCCCATGAATCAGAGCCTGATTGCTCATGCTTTCCCAGAGAATACGGTACTTTATCTGACGGATTTTCATAAAATTGTCAAACGCTTCTCTGCTTGCGCTCCCTGCCTCTCTCATAAAAAAAGGATATTCTGCAATTTCTTCAAGTGTCACTTTCTGTTTTGCCGTAAGAGGGTGTTTTTCTCCGCAGACAAAGGAAAATTCATCAGAGCAAAACGGAACCTCCTCAAGCTGACTGCTCCCTGCCTTATCTTCCACAAGTCCAATATCCTGTTCATTTTTTACAACAGCCTGTACAATATTTCTGGAATTTTGAATGGTAACCTGAACCTCACATTCCCTGTATTTTTCCTGAAACTTTTTGATAACCTGCGGCAAAACCGTATTGCCTATTGTAATGCTGGAGCCAATATGAAGTTTTGACGGCGCAGATGAAGTACGCATCACCCCTTCTGTCTCTTCTGCTAATTCTATAATCTGCCGGGCATATCCATAAAGTGCCGTACCTTTTTCCGTGGGAAAAATCCTCCTGTTGATCCGATTAAAAAGCCTTGCCTGATAATGTTCCTCAAGTTCCCTCACAGCAAGGCTCACGCTTGGCTGCGCCATATATAATTTTTCCGCTGCCTTTGTTATACTCATCTCTCTGTAAACTGCCACAAAAATCCTAAAATGTCTTAATGTCATATTTCCCTTTCCTTATACATAATGATTTACCTATGTTTAATCATTTAATTATACTATTTGAATTATATATAAAAAGCGTTTATACTTCAAGAAAAGGAGGATAAGATTGAAAATGAGAAGTAGAGGGTATCCATTCCCTTAATCGCATCACAAACAA
>UQJE01000025.1 GCA_900541345.1 uncultured Blautia sp. | reverse complement strand
TTTAATCAAGTTGTCCGGGGTTCGAATCCCCGATGCTTCATTTTCACTGGAAATCATTAAGATTTCCAGTTTTTTGTTTGTCAGATTTTTTGATATTCAGAGGTTCTACTTTTTAAATTACAGCATAAAATAATAGTAGCTAAGAAAGATATGGAAGATGCGAACTTCTTTATTGGACAGGCTGTAAAAAAGGAGGATTCTTATGAAGAGTTTAAAAGATAGCTTTTGTCAGGCAATTACAGCGTTTATTTGTTTTGTGATAAATCTTCTTTTTGCAGGAAGTAAAAGAAGAGAAGACGTTCTTTTAACAGCTTCAGTCTGTGGAAACAGTGGAAATCTTTCTGTAAATAATGAGAACGATGTGGAAAACTTTTATGTAAATGAACTTTCAGGAAAAGGAAGAGAAAATGCGAATAAAGTGAAGCATATAGTAACGGAAGAGTTTCGGAAACAGGAGACATTGCAGAAAAATAATGTGACAGCAAACTTTTCAATGCAGAAAGAGCTCTGTAGAATCAGAGTGCCATGTTTGGAGAAAGAAGGCGAATCTCCGCCTTAAGAGTACAGAGTTGCATACATATTGAAAAAAAGGCATATAATAGGGAAAAAAGCAGGATTTGCAGGATATGAAACATCAAATCTCTTTTTTATTCTGGAGAGCTGCAGCTCTTCTTTTAATACCCTATTTTGCCGTAATAGGATTTCAGGGAAAAGAAATTGCTCTGATGAATCGTATTCCGAAGGCAGAAGACTGCCTTCCTTTTATTTTGTCAGAGGAGATCGACGCAGACAAAGAAGAAGAAACTCTAAAAGCACAGGCTGTTATTGCAAGAACGAATCTTTATAGAAGAATAAAAGAAGGAGAAAGTCTTTACGATATTTTAAAAGAACAGGGAAAAAAGAGAAGAACGGTAGAAAAAGTCTTTATTGATGCAGTAAAAGATACAGAACATATAGTGTTGCTATGGAATGGAGAATTGAAACCAGTTCCTTATCATGAGATTAGCAGCGGAAAGACAAGGAGCGGCGAAGAAGTTTTCAGGGATCAGGAATTTACATATTTGAAATCAGTAGACAGCAATGCGGACAGACATTCCCCGGATTATCTGTCCAGCGTATACATAGAGGAAGGGCAGCTTCCCCAGGAATTTGAAATAGAAGAAAGAGACAGCGCCGGATATGTGCAGAGTATTGAGGCAGATGGAAAGCTTTTGGAGGGGGAAGGATTCCGCCGTGGAATGAGGCTTTCTTCAGCTGATTTTACTGTGCAGAAATTGAATGGGAAGATTCGTTTTCTGTGCCGGGGAAAGGGGCATGGGCTTGGATTTTCTCAGTATGGCGGAAATGAATTGGCAAAAGAAGGGAAAAATTATAAGGAAATCCTGACTGCGTATTTTCCGGAAATGAATCAGGAAAACATACATAAACTTTTTTAATACGTGAATAAACAACCATATTCTGGACACCCTATAGATACAGAAACATAGTAGTAGCTGCGGAAAACCCGGACAGTTACAGAGAATATAAGCAGAGGTGAAGGGAATATGATGAACAACAAAAAAGCAAAAATCATCTTAAACGGCGCAGTTCTGGCAGTGATGGCGGCACTGGGAATCACAGTTTACCAGATTGGTACATCTTCCTCAAAAGATGAAATTATGTATGAAGATGTAAAAGAAAAAGCGGAAAAAGAATACGATACAGAATCAGGGACTTCAGGAGAGAGAAAAGAAAATAAAGAGGAAGCTCTCGTGGATGCAGATACCAGTAAGGTAAAGGCAAGCATGGAAAAAAATACGAATACCAAAGAGATAGAAGAAACAAAGAAAGAATCAGTGGATAAAATACAGGAGCCAGAAGAAACTCCAATAGAAACGGCAGCGAATCCACAGGCAGCACCATTAAATTTTCCGGAAGTAAATTTTTCTGAAGAAACATTAATGGAATGGCCGATTCACGGAAATATTCTTGTAGATTACAGCATGGATTCCACTGTATATTTTCCAACTCTCGACCAGTACCGTTTAAGCCCTGCAATCGCAGTGCAGGCAGATGAGGGAGCTCCTGTTATGTCTGCTGTAAATGGAACGGTTTATTCTGTAGAAGAAACGGCGAAAACAGGTACAACGGTAACAATGGAGCTTGGTAATGGGTATCAGGCGGTTTATGGACAGTTAAAGGATTTGAACGTATCAGAAGGCGATACCGTAAAGAAAGGTGCGATTATCGGGTATGTGAATGCACCAACAAAATATTACAGTGAAGAGGGAAGCAATCTTTATTTTGCAATGAAAAAAGACGGAAAACCGATTGATCCGATTGCTTATCTTCCGTAAAGCATTCACAAAACAAAAAAATCTACGTATAATAAAGCAGGTGGGTAAGAAAATTCGCAGTCAGCGATTCAGCCACCTGCTTTATTATTTTTATGGTATAGGAAATTACTCCGTAATGTTCCATACTTTTGTAAAAATACGAGTTTTGGCTGACTGCTTTTTATAGAGTGTTTCAGGAATGGCTGTCTGAATATAAGAATAGACGGCTGTTCTTACATATGGGAATGGGAACTGTGATAAAAAGATTCAGGAGACAGAAATATGAATTACACATATATAGTATGCTGCGCAGACGGAAGTCTTTATACAGGATGGACAAACTGTCTGGCGCGGAGAATAAAAGCCCATAATAGCGGCAAAGCAGGGGCGAAGTATACGAAGTCGAAAAGACCGGTAACACTTGTGTATTATGAAGGCTTTGCAACGAAGGAAGAGGCTATGAGAAGGGAATATGAAATCAAACAGATGTCCAGAGGAAAAAAATTGGAGTTGATGGAGCGTTTCTAAAGAATTTAAACAAAATCTATAAATTACAGTCAGGAAAAGAAAGAAAAAGTATGATATTTTTAAGATAGAGTAAAAGGAAAAGGTGGGGGATTATGATAAAGGTATTATTTGTAGATGATGAAGTAATGGCAATGGATTATTTACAGAACATGATTTCCTGGGAGAAGGAAGGATTTTCTGTAGTGGGACATGCCAGAAGCGGAAAAAAAGCGCTTGAAATATATGATAGAGAGAAACCAGACATCGTAATTTCTGATATAAAAATGACGGGAATGGATGGCCTTGAATTAACAAAAAGATTAAAAGAAAAAAATCCGGATGTGGTGGTAATTCTTCTTTCTGCTTACAGAGATTTTGAATATGCACAGAAAGGTTTTGAATACGGTGTTTCTAATTATCTCTTAAAACATGAACTATGTGAAGAAAAGCTTATAGAAGAACTGGAAAAGGCAAAAGAACGCCTGAAAGATAGTGGAAGAAAAAAGAAAATTTATCAGAAATACTTTGCGAAACAGTTAATTTATAACATGGAAGATGTAACGGAGATAGAAGAAAAAGAGCTTGGAAATCGTTTCTTTTTAATTTTGGTTAATAAAAATCCTGTTTTTCATAATGGAGTATTCCATGAATTGTCATGGTTATATGAGGAAAGGGAAAGGATTCAGCAATGTTCACAGGAAACAGAAGCGGAAATAGAATATGTTTCAGATGTGACGCTAACATCTGGAAATACGATTATTCTTTATAAAATAGGGAATATAAACAGTCGTTATGAGCTTGTAAATAAAATAGAAAATACGTCTAAAAGAATAGCATCTTCTTTTAGTATGGAAGAGAATAGTTCTTTTAATATTATTTACAGTAATGAAATTAAGCGTGCGGAAATAAGCGGAACCTTTCAAAAGATGTCCAGAATGATACATTATTCGGTTTTTTGGAAACCACGCTGTATATACGCTCTGGAACGTCTGGAAGAAAAGGGAGAAGAAGAAAAAATTTCATGGAATGAACAAGAAAAAGAGCTTCGTGGAATTATTTTTGAAGGAAAAAAGACAGATGATTTTATTTCTTATTTATTTGAACTTGTAAGATACCCAAGAGAAAATTTAAGAGGATTTAGAGATTTATTATTTGTGCTTGATAATCTGGCAAAAGAGATGGAAGACAGACATGGAATCATACATATAAAGAAACGTGAAGCCGGATATAAAATTCAGGACGTTGAAAACTATTATATAGAAAAAATGAATTATATTTCTGAAACAATACAGGAAAGAACTGAAAAAAAATATTCAAATATTGTTGTGGATATGATGCGGTATATAAACAAGAATTACTGCAGAGAAATCAGTTTGGAATCTTTAGGAGAAGAGTTTCAGATGAACGGAGTGTATCTTGGACAGATTTTTAAAAAAGAGACGGGAACAACCTTTTTAAAATATCTCACAGCTCTGCGGATAGAGGAGGCAAAGAGACTTTTGGCCCAGGGAGATAAAAATGTATCGGAAGTATCGGAAATAGTGGGATATAAGACAAGTCAGTATTTTAGCCAGATATTTATTAAAAATGTAGGAATGAAGCCGCAGGAGTATAAAAAATGGAGAAAAGATATTTAAGGAAAAAGTCGCTAAAAAGCAGAATTTTAAAAAACATTTTCTTTGTTCTGGCAGTTTCCATGATATTCAGTACAGCTATAAGTTATGTATATTTTGAAAAAATTGTGAGGAAACAAGTACTTGAAGAGGAAAGGGCAGGGTTGGATCAGGTTACAAATCAGCTGGAATTTATGATAGAAGATATTCAAAATTTTGCAGCAGGAGTTATAGCAGATGAAGAGCTGCAGAATGTGCTGAATATAAAAAAAACAGAAAGCGCTGCATTTGATAAAGTGAAAAAAGAAAGTGAAATGTCTAATCGGCTTGTTTTTTACAATAGTCTTAGAACATATGTAGCCGGTTCTTTTATAGTCTTAGCAGATGGGAAAAAATACTGCAGTATAGGACCTAATTCAGCGGAAGAATATATGAAAGAAAAAATGAAAATAAAAGAACTGCAGGATTATATAAAAAATAAAGAAAAAATATTTTCTTCGCCTTATTATGGTGTGGATAATTGGGTATCCCAACCTGTTGTGTGCTTCAGAAGTCCCATGTACAATAAATTCCAGTTTGGAGAAGAACAGGGGACTCTTTATCTTGAAATTTATCTCGAATATTTTTTGAAACAAGTAGATACATATGGGGAAAATCAAAAAAATATTTGCTTGATGGGAAATAATAATGAAGTTTTATATGAAGGAAATCAAAACAGAGAAATCAGCAAAGTAATTAAAAGACAAAAAGGTGGGATAGAAGAAGGAAGCTCAAAAGCAGAAGGCAATTATTTTATATGTAATAATGTAGGAGATTCCGGATGGAAGTTGTATGTAATGATCACACCAGAGTATTTATGGCAGAGATGTAAATTTGTATTTATCTTTTTCAGTTTATCTTTTGTAATTTCTCTTGCTGCGATTTTGTTTACGACATCAAGGCTTATGGAACAGATTATACATCCCGTAACAGTTCTTTCAAGAAGAATGGAAAAGACTCATTATAATAAACTTCATGTTCAGGAAATGGTCCACACAGGAGATGAAATAGAGATATTGTATCAATGTTATAACGATATGGTAGAGGAAATTCAAAGGGGAATCGAGCAGCAGCGTGTCTACGAGAAGCGCACAAAAGATATGGAGTTTGATATTATGCTTTCTCAGATCAATCCTCATTATTTATATAATGTATTAAATACAGTTGTTTATTTATCGGCAGCAGGCAAAAATAAAGAAGTTGTAAAAATTACAAATGCTCTTATTTTCAGTTTACAGGAAACTATGAGATTAGGAGAAAAAAACATAGAAACAACTGTAGAAAAAGAGTTAATGCTTACGCAATGTTATCTTGATATTCAGAAATATCGCTATCCTGGTGTTTTTGAAGCAATAATAAAATGTGAAGAGAATATGAAACAGTGCCTTGTACCGAAAACGATTATCCAGCCTCTTGTAGAGAATGGCATTCTGCATGGTATTTTACCTATGGAAGAACCAGGTGTAATTCAAGTATGTATTTATAAAAAAGAGAATTTTCTCTGTGTCGAGGTAGAAGATAATGGAGAAGGTATTTCAAAAGAAAGGTTGGATGCTTTTGAACGGGGAGAGGAGCTTATATATGAGAAAAATGGAAGAAAACATATAGGAATCAGCAATGTGAGAGACAGAATCTCTTATCTTTACGGAGAGCCATATGGAATGTGGATAAAACGTCTTCCGGGAAGAGGGACAAGAGTCATACTGCATTTACCCTATAAAATTTAAACAGAAACTAAAGATTGCCGTATGGGAAGAAATGCCGGGGAATGTTAAAGTAAAACTATCTTAAACGGAGGGAGCATTTCATTATGAAGAAAAGAACGAAAAAAATCATGGCTCTGATGATGACAGCAGCTGTGGCAGCAACAACACTTGTAACAGGAGGAAGCGCTGTTTATGCAGAAAAAGCAGAGGATTACAGTGAGCCGCTTCCGGAGGATTATGAAGGAACTCTTACTATGTGGGGATGGGACGATCCTTATTTTGAGGGGATTACAAAAGCTTTCAATAAAAAATATCCAAATGTAAAGTTTGAATATACCCCAATGGCAAATGGAGATTCTCTTCAGAAGTATCAGACAGCGCTTGCTACAGGAACAGAACTTCCTGATATTGGATGGGCGATTATTGATTCCAGAGCAAAGGTTTTTGAACTTGATATGTGGGAGGATTTATCAGCAGAACCATATAATTTTGACATTAATGAGGTATATGATTATCTCCATCCTAAAATGGTAAATTCAAAAGGCGCTGTGTGCGGAATTGAGCAGTGTTTAAGTCCGGCAGGAATTGCATACAGAAAAGACCTTGCAAAAGAATATCTTGGAACAGATGATCCAAAAGAACTGGAAGCTATGTTCCCGGATTGGGAAGCCTTTATTGAGAAGGGAAAAGAAGTACTGGAAAAGAGCGATGGAAAAGTTTATATGTGGCCGGGAATTGCAGATGCACAGCAGTTTATCAGAGAGCAGGGAGCAGTTTCCTGGATTGATGGAGATACGATTAATGCGACAAAGAGCCTGCAGCGTTCTATGGATCTTGCATGTAAATTCCGTGATGCAGGAATCGTAGATAAATTAGAGGCATGGAGCGCTCCCTGGTATGCTTCTTTCGGAGAGGATACACATATCTTTGCAGGATGTGCAACATGGTCTGTACCATTTACGATTGAACCAAATGATCCAAAAGGTGAGAGCACAGGTCACTGGGGATTAATGAGCGCACCAGAAGGAAACATAAGCTGGGGCGGAACGACAATGGGAATTACAAAAACATGCAAAGATAAGAGACTTGCATGGGAATTTATTAAATTTGCAACACTTTCTACAGAAGGCGCAGAAGAATTAAATAAAATTGGATATTTAACATCTGCAAAAGCTCCGTATGAAGAAAAACCAGAACTGAAAGTATGGAAGAGCAAATGGTTTGGCGATCAGGATCTTGGGGCATATTTCCTGGATGAAATTGTTCCGAATATTGAAGTAAGACCTATGAATCTTGATGATAATATTATTCATGAAACAATCAATCTTGTTACTACTGCATTAAATAATGATTCCGGTATGACGGCAGAAGATGCTATGGATTATTTGAAAGAAGAACTTGAAATGAAGCTGCCGGATTACACAATCGAATAATATTGTATGAAAATAAGGGTGCTGCAAAGACAGCACCCTTACAGGTTCAAAGGAGAGAAAAATATGAAGAAAAAACACAAAACGTTATCAAAATGGCCGTTTATCTTTATGCTGCCGTATTTTGCATTTTATTTTATGTTTTTTATTTATCCGACTATCTATTCATTTGCAATCAGCCTTACAGACTGGGATAGTATAGCAGGAGCGGCAAATCGAAATTTTGTTGGAATTGCGAACTATATAAGACTGATTACAAAGGATAAATTGTTTTACAAGGCTTTGGGAAACACCTTTATGTTCATGATTATATACATTCCGCTTTTAATTATCGGCGGACTTGTTCTTGCGGTACTTCTTTATAAATTAAAAAAATCATCCCGCCTTTTCCAGACATTAAATGTACTGCCATATATTACAACACCTGTTGCGATTGGTGTGATTTTTTCATTCTTATTTGACTGGTCAACGGGAATTATTAATAAAGTTCTTATAGATGTGGGAATCCTTGAAGAAGGCATTAACTGGCTGGGAAGTCCTATGACGGCGAGAATTGTTGTAATATTGCTGATTGTATGGAAAAACCTGGGATATTATCTTCTGATTTACCTTGCAGCGCTTTCTACAATACCGGAGGATGTTTCGGAGGCGGCGATGGTAGATGGTGCAAATAAATGGCAGGTATTCCGCCATATTACAATACCATATCTTCGTCCAATGACAATTTTCCTTGTGCTTACAAGCATTATCAGCGGTTTCCAACTTTTTGATGAGCCGTATCTCCTTTTCAGTACACAGCAGGGAAACAGTATGGGAGGTCCGGGACGATCCTGTATGACTGCTATGATGTATTTCTTTGATCAGACATTTAAGAGCTCTACAAGACTGGGATATGGAGCGGCTGTATCTTATGGAATTTTTGTAGTAGTACTTGTAGTAAGCCTTATTGTTTCTAAAATTATCAACAAAAAGGAGAGGGAAGCATGAAAAGAAAAGTAAAAAACAGTCTGTTTTTAATTCCGCTTTTGATTATCAGTATTATTTCGGTGATTCCCTTTTATTTTATTGTTTCAATGGGAACGCACAGTACAACAGAAATTTATAATGTAGATATATTTCTTTTTGGAAATAAATTAATCGAGAATCTGAAAACCATTATTTCCGGAGGATTTTTAAAGTATTATTGGAATACGATTTATACAGCAACACTTTCTGCTGTTTTAAGTGTTCTTATCAGTGCTATGACTGCATATGGTCTTACAATTTATCAGTTTAAGGCAAGGAATTTCCTGAAAACATTTATTGTAGCAAGTATGATGATTCCGGCGCAGATTGGTCTTCTGGGGTATACAATCGAGATGAGAAATCTTCATCTTGTAAATACACACTGGCCTTTAATTTTAACATGGGGAGCAAGTGCATATGGCGTATTTTTTATTGTGCAGTATCTTTCCAGTTCTCTTCCAAAGGAATTGATAGAAAGCGCCAGAATTGACGGCTCAGGAGAAATCCGAACATTTGCCAGTATTGCGCTTCCTATGATGAAGCCGGCTCTTGGAACTTTATTTATGCTTGTTTTCCTGTGGTCATGGAACAACTTCCTGATGCCGAGTACCGTTCTTACAGACAGTAACAAATTTACGATTCCGCTGGGAATTCAAACTCTGGCAACTGCGTATACTCAGGACTGGGGCGCAAGAGGCGCAGCCCTTACCATTTCTGTTATGCCTATTTTGATTATTTTTGCAATTGGTTCTAAATATTTTATTAAAGGTTTATCAGCAGGTGCAGTAAAGGGATGATTTTCTGAACAGATACAAGGAGAAGTGTGATGCAGAATTATATTGATGTCTCTAAGATAAAAGAAAAAGAAATTTATTCTTTGGGAAAAAATTTTTTCGGCGAAGGTTCTCAGGGAACGATAGGATTTACAAATTACTATCTGGAGGAAAATGGGACTCCGTTCTTTGGAATTGCCGGGGAGTGCCATTATGCAAGAGTTCATGAGAGTCAGTGGGAAGATACGATATTAAAAATGAAGATGTGTGGAATCAATATAGTATCTACATATGTATTCTGGATTCACCATGAAGAGCAGGAAGGGGTTTTCCGGTTTGACGGAAACAGGAATCTCAGAAAATTTGTTGAGATTTGTAAAAAGCATGGAATGTATGTGATTGTGAGAATCGGACCATTTGATCACGGAGAAGTAAGAAATGGCGGTCTTCCTGACTGGCTTTACGGAAAGCCTTTTGAGGTAAGAAGTCTCGATGAAGGATTTCTTTTATGTGTAAAAAGATTATATCATGAGCTTGGAGTACAGCTTAAAGGATTATATTTTAAAGATGGCGGTCCGATTATCGGAACACAGCTTGACAATGAATATATGCATTCCGCAGCGCCGTGGGAAATGACTACAGGTGTGGCAAATGAATGGACGCCGGGGGGCGGAGATGGTGTCGAGTATCTTCATACCTTAAAAAAACTGGCACAGGAAGAAGGAATCCTGACGCCGTTTTATACAAGCACAGGATGGGGCGGAGCTGCTATGGACGCATCCGAGATGATGCCGCTCTGGGGCGGCTACGCATTCTGGCCCTGGATTTTTTATGATTACAGGGGAGAACATCCGGCAACTCCGGAGTATATTTACCGTGATAATCATAATAATGAAATTTCAAAAACATATAATTTTGAACCGGAGTATGAACCGGAAAGTATGCCGTATGCCTGCTGTGAAATGGGCGGAGGAATGGCTTGTTATTATTATTATCGCTTTCAGCTTCCATATGAGAGCGTAGATGCTATGGCAAATATTAAAATGGCAGGTGGCTGTAATTTTCTGGGTTATTATATGTTCAGAGGAGGAAGCAATCCAAAAGGTGAAAAAACGCCGTTTCTGAATGAATGCCAGTGTCCGAAAATTTCTTATGATTATCAGGCTGCCATTGGTGAATATGGGCAGCTTCGTCCAAGCTTTTACAGATTGAAAGCTCTTCATACATTTGCTTTAAATTATTCAAATTATCTCTGCAGACTTGTAACAGCGCTTCCAAAAGGGGCAGAAGAGATAAAACCGGAAGACGTAGAGACACTTCGTTATTCTGTCCGTACAGATGGAAAATCAGGTTTTGTATTTTTGAATAATTACCAGGACCATGTGGAATGCAAGGCAAAAGAAGGAGAATATATCTGCCTGGAAACACAAAATGGAAAAATTGAGATTTCAGATATTTCTCTGGCAGCAGGAGAAGAAGCGATTCTTCCTTTTGGACTTGATGTAGAGGGATGCCGCCTGATTTATGCGAAGGCGCAGCCGCTATCTATTATCCGTGAAGGTGAAAAAACAGTATATTTCTTTTTTGTTCCGGATGGAATGAAGGCAGAGTATGTGTGGGATGGAAAAACGGTAAATGCACTTAATGGAAATGAAGTGAAGGAAGAAAAACTTTGTGTAATTCCGGAAGAAGGTAAAATGTCTTCTTACAGAATCTCCGGGAAAAATGGAGATGTGGAAATTGTGACGCTCACAAGAGAGCAGAGTCTTCAGTTCTATGAACTCCAGAGAGAAGGGAAAAAGACAGTGGTACTTTGCAATGTTCCTTTTATGTATGATGGAGAAAAAATTCATCTGGAAAGCGCGGAAGAAAAAACCATAGTAAAACTTATGATGTATCCGGCAGCAGAACTGAAATATGCAGGAGAAAATATAAATGTTTCAGAGGTGCAGGAAGGAATTTTCAAAGGTGTCCAGTTTTCAGAACATATTTCAGCAGAAGAATTAAAGCTTCAGAAATGTGGTCCGTACAGATATACATTTATTGTGCCGGAAAATTATGAGGAATATAAAGACGCGCGTATTCAAATTTCCTATACAGGTGATATAGGATATGTGTTTATTGACGGAGAGCTTGTATCTGATAACTTCTGCAATGAGGCTGTCTGGGAAATTGGTCTGAAAGAAGTGTGGAAACCAGAGATGGGAAAAGAATTTACCCTTCTGATTACGCCAAGAAAAGAAGACCAGAGTGTTGATGTTTCTTCTACGATGGCAGGACGTAAGGAAATGCTGAAAAAAGCAGTGGGAGAAGTAAAATCTGTTAAAATACAGCCGGTAAAAGAAATCGTATTTGAAATTATGTAAATATAGGAGGTTTGTATGGAATTTAAGACAAATAAACTTCTTCACGGAGGAGATTACAATCCGGAGCAGTGGCTGGACAGACCGGATATTCTTGAAAAAGATTTAGATATGCTGGAAGAAGCCGGCTGCAATGTAGTAAGCCTTGGGATTTTTTCCTGGTCAACCCTTGAACCGGAGGAAGGCGTATTTAATTTTGAGTGGCTGGAGAATATTATCAATAAGCTTTATGAAAGAGGAATTTCCGTAATTCTTGCAACTCCGTCCGCTTCAAGACCAAAATGGCTGGCTGACAAATATCCGGAGGTACTGAGAGTTGATGGTGAGAGAAGAAGAGCGCTTTATGGATTTCGCCATAATCACTGCTATACCTCTCCTGTTTACAGAGAAAAAACAGCAATTATAAACAAAAAACTGGCAGAGCGTTTCGGAAATCATCCGGCAGTGATTATGTGGCATATTTCAAATGAATTTGGTGGAGAGTGCCACTGTCCCCTTTGTCAGGAAGCATTCCGCAACTGGCTGAAGGAGAAATATGGCACGATTGAAAACTTAAATAAGAAATGGTGTACAACCTTCTGGAGCCATACATATAACAGCTTTGAGCAGATTGAAAGCCCGTCTCCCATTGGCGAGACACAGCTTCATGCGTTAAATCTTGACTGGAAACGTTTTGTGACTCATCAGACGGCAGATTTCATTCATCACGAAATACAGGCTGTTCGAGAGGGAGGAAGCGAGCTTCCTACAACTGCAAACCTCATGTACTATTTTGACGGATTAAATTATTTTGAACTTGCCAAAGAAATTGATGTAGTTTCCTGGGATACATATCCTACATGGCATAAGCAGGATGTGATTGAGACTGCGTATGAAAATGGAATGTGCCACGATCTGATGCGTTCTCTCAAGAAAAAACCGTTTTTCCAGATGGAATCATGTCCTACCTCTACAAACTGGCAGAGTGTGAGCAAGCTGAAAAAACCGGGGGTACTATTTGCACAGTCCATGCAGGCGATTGCCCACGGGGGCGAAGGAGCTCTTTATTTCCAGATTCGCCAGAGCAGAGGTGCTTCCGAGAAGTTTCACGGAGCTGTTATCGACCATTACGGAGGAAACGATACAAGAGTATTCCGTGAGGTAAGTCAGGTTGGGAAAACTTTAAAAGAAATTTCGGTTCTTGCAGGAAGTGAAGTAAAAAGCCAGGCTGCGCTCCTTTATGACTGGGACAGCCAGTGGGCAATGGAAGACAGCCAGGGACCGAGAAATAAAGGGCTTCATTACAGAGAGGCACAGTTAAAGTATTACAAAGGTTTCCGCAAACTTGGACTAAATGTAGACCTTGTAGATATGACATGTGACCTTTCCGGCTACAAAATTTTTGCAGCTCCGATGTGTTATATGTTCCGTGACGGATTTGAGGAAAAAGTGCGGAAATTTGTGGAAGATGGTGGAATCTTTATTGCAACTTACTGGTCCGGAATTGTAGATGATACAGATAAATGTTTTCTTGGAGGTGTTCCTCATGGACTTATGGATGTTCTTGGAATCCGCAGTACAGAGATTGACGGTCTTTATGACTGGGAAGAAAATTCTCTTGTGCCTGTTGAAGGAAATGTGCTGGGAATGGAGAAAACATATTCCTGCAAATATCTCTGTGACCTTGTAGAGCTTCGCGGAGCAGAGACTGTTATGACATACGGAAGCGACTTTTATGCAGGTTATCCTGCACTTACTGTAAATACTTATGGAAAAGGAAAAGCCTGGTATGTTGCGGCTGATGCAGAACAGGAATTTCAGGAAGACTTCTTAAAGAAGGTTATGAAAGAGAGTGGAATTTCCTGTGGAATGAAAGAAGATATTCCAGAGGGACTTGAAGTGACTTTAAGAGAAACAGAAAAGGAGCGTTTCTATATTTACCAGAACTGGGGGAAAGAGGAAGTAAGTCTTCCCCTCCCGGAGGGAGAGGCGGAAGCTCTCTATGGAGAGAGTATAGAAAAGCTTGCGCCATATGGAATTGCTATTATTAGGGTAAATAAACATTAATGAGTGTCAAGAATGATTTCACAGGAAGCCTCAGGGAATTCCTGTGAAATCTTTTCGTTTAGAGACTTATTTGCTTCCTGAATATATTTTACACATATGGAATCCATTTCAACCTGGAAGTAAATGGATACCCACATTTTTCGTCCCGTTCTGGAAATATCATAGAAAACGGGTGTAAAGGAATAGTTTTCCAGGATTTTTCCGGAGATTTCTTTGATTCTGTCAACTGTCTTCTGTTCTGGAGAAAACAGGAAAAGTTCTCTGAATGTAGATACCAGCATTTTAATTGTTTCAGGAACCATAAAAATCATAACGACAATGGCAATAATCTGGTCAAAATACGGGGAAAGAAATCCCAGGGACGTATTCTGCAGCTGTACAGCGATAAAAAACGCCAAAGACATTCCGAGACTGTATGCCACATCCAGCTTCCAGCCAAGTATTTCGGCTTTTACAGTAGGCGAGGAAATTTTGCGGCTCATCCATTTCATGATCAGAAGAATAATCAAACTGGCAAGACCAAGCATGAGCTGGAAAAGAGAAACTTGTCCTTTGTCAATTGAGTTACCTCCAGAAAGGAGTTTTTCAATAACGCTTGTCAGGACGCTGACAGTTACAGAGGTCATCATAATGTTTTTGATTAAGATAAAAAAAGATTCTACCTGAAAAAAACCATAAGGGTGTTTTTCTGAAATAGGGCGATGAAACAGCGGCGTTAAAAATAAGAGCAGGATAATGAAAACCAGCTCAGATGCGTCATATAGTGCGTCCATTAATGTTGACTGGGAATGGCTGTATATGGCGTAAATTAATTCGACTATGACGAAACCAACTCCAGAGAGAAATGAAAGCAGTAAAATACGTTTTTCTAATAATTCTTCAGAACGTTCACGTGAACGAGAAGACATGAATAATCACCTTCCTTGTAATAAGTTTAAGACTAAGTGTAACACTTTTTTGGAAATACGTCAAAAAACCAGAAAACCACCGGATTCGGTGGTTTTCTGAACGAATAAAGCAGATTTATCCTCTTGCGTTTTACGGTAAAACTGCCACAAAGAAGTACATGACAATAAAATGGCAGGCGCTTCCAAGCATAATAAAGATGTGGAAAATTTCGTGTGAGCCAAAGTTTTTGTGCGCTGCATTAAAGATAGGAAGCTTTAATGCGTAAATGATACCTCCAATGGTATAAATGATACCTCCTGCAAGAAGCCATCCGAATCCAGCTCTTGGAAGAGAGTGGAAGATGGGTACAAAAGCCAGAACGCAGAGCCATCCCATTCCAATATAAAGTACGGAAGAAAGCCACTTAGGACAGTTGATCCAAAGTCCTTTTAACAGTATGCCGACAATGGCAACAGCCCATACAAGAGCGCAGAGAACGTATCCTGTGCGGTTATGAAGGGCAATGAGGCACACTGGTGTGTAGCTTCCCGCTATCATAATAAAAATCATCATATGATCTATTTTACGAAGCCTTCTGTTTATCTTTTCTGTAGAGTCTACAGAGTGGTAAAGTGTGCTTGCTGCATAGAGCAGAATCATGGTAAGGATAAAAATACTGATTGCTGCAATATGAAGGGAATCTCTGCCTCTGGCAGCTTTTACAATCAAAGGGGCAGCGCCGGCAATGGCAAGAAGCATGGCGATGCCGTGAGTGATGGCGCTTCCCGGGTCTTTTAATTTCAGTTTCATATAAGTCGCCTCCTGAAAATTTCTGTATGTAGTTTTTAAAACTACATATCAAGTATATGAATACTATAACACAAATATTCTAAAATGCAAGAATAAATTTAACGCATAAAAATTTCTTCATCTACAGATACTATTTCCATAAATGGAAAGTAAAGCAAACGGAAAGTACAGTAGATGGAGGAATTTTTTTATGAAAGCAACTGGAATTGTAAGACGTATTGACGATTTGGGAAGAGTTGTAATCCCGAAAGAAATCAGAAGGACGCTGCGGATTAAAGAGGGAACACCTCTGGAAATTTTTACAGACAGAGAAGGGGAAATTATACTGAAAAAATATTCTCCTATTGGAGAGCTGAGTATTTTTGCAAAAGAATACGCGGAGGCGCTGGCACAGACAACAGGACTGGTGGCGTGCATTACAGACCATGATCAGGTAGTAGCCGCATCAGGAGCAGGAAGTAAGGAATTTGCAGGAAAAGAAATCAGTAAAGAGCTGGAAGGGGCAATCGGAGACAGGGAAGGCATTTGTGTAAATGGAAATGAGAAAGGAAAAATCCCTGTGGTGTCAGACCAGGCAGGGAGTTTGTATTCTCAGGCTGTACAGCCTATCATATGTTCAGGAGATGCCATTGGAGCAGTAATTCTTATGGGGAAAAGCGAAAAAGATGTGATGGGAAATTCTGAGCGTCTTCTTGTGCAGACGGCAGCAGGGTTTCTGGGACGCCAGATGGAGCAGTAGATTAAATCGTTTCTGTAAGAGAGTGATATTCCTCAAGTGTCATTCCTGTAAGAGCGAGCCAGGAGGCAAGAGGTTTTGTCACATAGCGAATATGCCAGGGTTCGTAAGGAAATTCCGTGATATGTTCTTTGTTTTTCGGATACCGAAGGATAAAACCGTAAAGAGAAGCGTTTCTGGCGAGCCAGATGCCTTCCCGTGTTTCGGCAAATTCTTCTGAAAGTTCCATATTAATGCAGGGACAGGAAAGATCCAGAGCGAGTCCGCTTTGATGTTCGCTTGTTCCGGGAGGCGCAACATATGGGCTTCCTGTGAAAAGCTGCTTTTGCCGTAAATAGGAGCGGTATCCGGAGATGCCATACAGGTTTAAGCCCTCCTGACGGGCTGCGCGAAAGAGAGAAAGAGCAGCCTGTGCAGCTCTTTCTTCTAAAAGACGCTTTTCATCATCGGCCGGAGCGTCAAATGGAATGCCGGAATCAACCAGATTTGCCGGAATAAAACCGGAAGGAAGGGGATATTCTTTATTGATAAGCCGGATGTAGGTGTGATTGTCCATAAAAAACCTCCTTTCCCTTTTATGTTTATGATGGGAAAAGGAGGTTTATGACTTCCGGAGGATTACATATTGCTTAAAGATTTTTCGCTCATTTCTTCCAGAAGCTCTTTTTTCATATCATAAAGCTTCTGTGACAGGTCCACGTAAACCTTTTGCGGATTTACGAAACGTCTTGACTCGTCCCAGAGAGTGTTCTGTTCTTTCTGGCAGTATTCACGAAGCTCCATAACAGAAGGAGAGGTGTAAACTCGTTTTCCGCCTTTAATAACGGGTACGAGAAGTTCGCGAAGTTCGTATGTTCCGCCGAGAATTTTTGTTTTTTTCCAGGTGTCAATAGGGTCAAAGATTACCATGGTTTCTTCCGGATTCAGAGTTTCATCTGTAAGACAGATAAGGTCTGCTTTAATTTTTCCTGTTGTTTTACTGTAAATACGGTAAACAGTCTTATCTCCGGGATTAGTAACCTTTTCTGTGTTTTCGGAAAGTTTGATTTTTGGAACAAAGTCGCTTCCTGCACTGTCTTTTACAGCGGCAAGTTTATATACGCCGCCAAAGGCTGGGTTATCGTTTGCTGTAATCAGGCGTGTGCCGACACCCCAGGAATTGATTTTTGCATCCTGAGCCTTCAGGCTCTCAATCAGGTATTCGTCAAGGTCGCTGGAAGCGGAAATGACAGCATCATCAAAGCCTGCAGCTGCAAGCATCTTATATGCTTCCTTGGACAGGTAGGCAAGGTCGCCGCTGTCAATACGGATACCATATTTTTTAGGAACAATGCCTTCCTCGCGCATTTCTTCAAATACACGGATTGCGTTTGGAACACCGGATTTCAGTACATCGTAAGTATCCACAAGAAGAGTACAGGAATCAGGATACATTTTTGCATAAGTTTTAAATGCAGTATATTCGTCAGGGAAACTCATAATCCAGGAATGGGCATGAGTTCCAAGAACAGGCACATCAAACATCTGGCCTGTGAGAACACAGGATGTTCCGGCACATCCGCCTATTATAGCAGCCCGTGCACCAAAAATACCGGCGTCAGGTCCCTGGGCGCGGCGAAGACCAAATTCCATGACTCCATCGCCTTTTGCAGCATAGCAGACGCGGGCTGCCTTTGTGGCAATAAGACTCTGATGGTTCATAATATTTAAAATAGCAGTTTCTACAAGCTGTGCTTCCATAATAGGCGCAATTACTTTTACAATAGGCTCTCTTGGGAAAATAACAGTGCCTTCCGGGATGGCATATATATCGCCTGTAAAACGGAAATTGCTTAAATATTCCAGAAAGTCTTCTTCAAAAATATGAAGGCTTCGGAGATATTCAATATCTTCTTTTGTAAATCTTAAATTCTCAATGTAATCAATCATCTGCTCAAGACCGGCACAGATGGCAAAACCGCCGCCACAGGGGTTTGTGCGGTAAAACATATCAAAAATAACAGTCTGGTCTGTAGGGTTTTTAAAATATCCCTGCATCATGGTCAGCTCATATAAGTCTGTGAGCAGGGTAAGATTATTTGCTCTCATGCTTTTTCTCCTCTGATTAAGGTTAAAATATTCGCTGTCAGACAGCGTTTTATACTTACCTCATATTATATCACAATCTTCTGCAAAAAAAATCGTAAAAAAAATAAAAAAATTTAAAAAAAGGGGTTGATTTTTTTGAAAGGGTAGTATATAATACCATTTGTCGCAAGCGATAAGAAACAAAAACACATAGGGCTATCGCCAAACGGTAAGGCAACGGACTCTGACTCCGTCATCTCAAGGTTCGAATCCTTGTAGCCCTGCTCAATGAACCACTTCTGAGGAAGTGGTTTTTTGTTTACCAGGAAAGTAGTACATTCTGTACAGCCTTTCCTGGTAAACAAAAAACGCTCCGCGTAGATTTGATGTGGATATTATGGTACAATGTATATAATAAAATTGTAATGTACTAAACTATGGAGAGAGGTGGATAAACTCAAACCATCTAAATATTTGATTGACACTGCCATTCAGAATATTGAAGGTAAAATTACGTTGAAAGAAGCGCAGAATCTTATTGACATCTACTATAAAGAAAGACCGGTGCATTTATCTGATGATGAACGTACCGAAGAAGCAGATAAGGTATCTTCCCGTATTGCAGAAATCCTTTCAGAAACAGCGTTTTCGTTTTCTCCGAATGAGTATATCTCTATCCATCGAAAACTTTTTCATGGTATTTATAAACATGCCGGAAAGATTAGAGATTATAACATTACAAAGAAAGAATGGGTACTTGATGGAGCGACGGTTATGTATGGCAGTGCTTCGGAACTGATGGCAACCCTTGAATATGATTTTTCACAGGAGAAAGATTTTACCTATAAAGGTCTTTCAATGGATGGGATTATTCATCACCTTGCAATATTTATTTCAAGGCTATGGCAAATCCATATCTTTGGTGAGGGTAACACAAGAACAACGGCAGTGTTTTTTATTAAATATTTGAGACTTCTTGGCTTTTCTTCAACTAATGATATTTTTGCAGAAAATGCATGGTATTTCAGAAATGCACTTGTTCGTGCTAACTACACAAATCTGCAAAAAGGAATTTACGAAACGACAGAATATCTTGAATTGTTTCTCAGAAATTTGCTTTTAAACGAGAAAAATGAGCTTCACATAAGTGGACTTTTGAAGGAAGAAAAAGTGGACATTAGAGAAGGGAAAGTGGATATTGAAAGAGTTCTTTCTGAAAAAGGGAGTGATTTTTCGGTAAAAACAACTGCCCATATTCATAAACTTTTTGAGAAGGTTGACTTTAACGGGATATTCGGCAGAAGTGTAGTTATGGAGTTGCTTGAACTGAAAGAATTAGGTGCGTCCAAATTTCTTTCTAAGCTAGTGCTGACAGATATTATAGAACCAGTATCCGGTCACGGAAAAGGAAAGTATAAATTTAAGAAGCAATGATAATGAATGCGGATAAGTTTAAATTTTCGATAGGTCGATTCTGACTCCGTCATCTCAAGGTTCGAATCCTTGTAGACTTGCTCAATGAGGTATCTTCGGAAGAAGGTACCTTTTTTCGTTGTGAGGAGAAAATAAATGGGGTATAATATTTAATATGATTTGATATGAAAAAACGCAGACAGAAATAAGGAGAATAAAATATGAGAACAATAAAAGCAGAACCATTAACAAGAGAAACATTTGCACCATTTGGAACTTTTTATTCTATGACAGAGCCGGAGGGGTATTCATTAAACGGAGAAATTCACAGATTTTTCCCGGACAGAATCGCGGAGACATATACAACCCGAATTGGATTTTCTCCCATTCTCGTAAAGAAACCGGAAGAAATGAAGGTTACGCAGGTGGAATATCACACAACTACACCGGAAATGATTCTTCCCCTGAATGACGATATGATTCTTCATGTTGCGCCGGCGTCAGGCGGTACACCTGTAACAGAGTATACAAAGGCGTTTGTTGTGCCGAGAGGAACGCTGGTAAAGATTTCTACAGCTATCTGGCATTTAGCGCCTCTTCCTGCACATGAGGAAGAACTGCAGGCAATGATTATTCTGCCGGAATGTACATATGCAAATGACTGTACAGTGGTGGATTTAAAAGAAGAAGAGCAGTTTGTGATTGAACTGTAATTTACGCCGACAGGAGAGAATAAATGTCAAATATCATAGAAATAACAGATTTTACAGCTCCGGAGCTTGATGTTTATGCAAGACTTTCAGAAGGACAGCTTTTAAACCGCCATGAGCCGGAAAAAGGAATGTTTATCGCGGAAAGTCCAAAGGTAATCGAAAGGGCGCTTGATGCAGGCTGCATTCCCGTATCCTTTCTGGCGGAGAGAAGGCACGTGGACGGAGAGGGAAAAGAACTGATAGAGCGGTGTGGAGATATTCCTGTTTATACAGCGAAATTTGACGTATTAACACAGCTTACAGGATTCAATCTTACAAGAGGAATGCTCTGTGCCATGTACAGACCGAAACTTCCGTCAGTTGAGGCGGTCTGCGAAGGAGCAAGACGGATTGCCGTATTGGAAAATGTGGTAAATCCTACGAATATAGGGGCTATTTTCCGTTCTGCCGCAGCGTTAAATATAGATGCGGTGTTATTGACGCCGGACTGCAGCAACCCTCTTTACAGACGGGCGATTCGTGTGAGTATGGGAACGGTGTTCCAGATTCCGTGGACGTTTCTTTCCTGTGGAACAAAGAAAAATGAAAAGAATTTATGGTAGCAGGAAGGGGTAAAACTTCTTCATGAGCTTGGTTTTAAAGCAGCAGCATTTGCTTTGAGAGACGATTCTGTGGGGATTGATGATCCGAAGCTTATGGAAGAAGACCGGCTTGCGATTATCCTTGGAACAGAAGGGGACGGACTGGCTTCTTCTACGATTGCAGACTGCGATTATACAGTGAAGATTCCGATGTCCCACGGGGTAGATTCTCTGAATGTAGCGGCTGCAAGCGCTGTGGCGTTCTGGCAGCTGGGGAATAAATAAAAATAACAAAACGGAGGCGCAAAATGAAATACAGTTTCAACAGTCGTATCAGATACAGTGAAACAGGCGAAAATGCCTGTCTGACCTTGCCGGGAATCCTGAATTATTTTCAGGACTGCAGTACCTTTCACTCAGAGGCGATCGGGCAGGGTATGAAAAAAATTAAAGATAGAAACAGAGTTTGGGTGCTGTCTTCCTGGCAGGTGGTGATAAGCCGTTATCCCAGACTTGGAGAAAATGTAAAAATCATTACGTTTCCATATGAGTTTAAGGGTTTTCTGGGAATGCGAAACTTTGTTATGGAAACAGAAGACGGCGAGCGTCTTGCCTGGGCAAATACTTACTGGAGCAACATCAATATGACAACAGGACTGCCGGAAAAGCTGACAGAGGAGGATGTGCAGGGATACGACCTGGAAGAGAAGCTGGATATGGAGTATGCGCCGAGAAAAATCGCGATTCCAAAGGAATGTACAGACGGTCAGAGTTTTTCTGTTCAGAAGCATCATCTTGACACAAATCATCATGTAAATAACTGTCAGTACATACAGATGGCTGAGGATTACCTTCCGGAAGGTTTTGACGTAGGGCAGATGAGAGCAGAATATAAGCAGCAGGCGAAGCTTCACGATGTGATTTTCCCGGCAGTACACAGAGAAGAGGGGAAAGTTCTGGTGCTTTTAAATGATGAAAGCGGCAAACCGTATGCAGTTGTAGAGTTTACAGAGAAATAAAATACAGGAGGGGTTTTATTATGGTAAAAATGGGTTTTATAGGAGCGGGAACCATTGCTGTAACAATGGCGAATACCATTAAGGAAATGGACTGTGTGGAAGCGTATGCTGTATCTGCAAGGGATTTAAAGAGGGCACAGGATTTCGCAGAGAAATATGGTTTTGAGAAGGCGTATGGTTCTTATGAGGAAATGCTGGCAGATAAAGAGGTACAGCTTGTATACGTTGCAACGCCACATTCCCATCATTATAAACATATAAAAATGTGTCTGGAAGCAGGGAAAAATGTGCTGTGTGAAAAAGCATTTACCGTAAATGCACATCAGGCAAGAGAGGTTTTTGCCCTGGCAAAAGAAAAAGGACTTTTGCTTACAGAAGCAATCTGGACAAGATATATGCCTTCCAGAAAAATGATAGATGATATTGTGGCAAGCGGCGTAATCGGAGATGTGACTTCCCTTACTGCAAATCTGGGATATGTGATAAATCATGTGGAACGTATTAAAAAACCGGAGCTGGCAGGGGGAGCGCTTCTTGACCTCAGCGTATACCCTATTAATTTTACGCGCATGGTCTTTGGTACAAATATAAAAGAAGTGACAGCCCAGGCAGTTTTTGAAGGCGGCGTAGACATGATAGACAGCATTACCATAACGTATGAAGACGGAAAAATGGCAACTCTTCAAAGTAACGCTTATGCAGCTACAGACAGAAAGGGAATGATTTTCGGCTCAAAGGGCTATATTGAAGTGATGAACATTAATAATCCGGAAAGGATTCGTGTGTTTGATAAAGAGCATAAAGAAGTGGCGGAATATTTCCCGCCGAAACAGATAAGCGGATATGAGTATGAGGTAGAAGCCTGCGTCCGGGCAATGGAAAACGGCGAACTGGAATGTGCCGAGATGCCACATGAAGAAAGTGTTCAGGTAATGGAACTGATGGATGGAATCCGGGAATCCTGGGGATATGAAATTCCGGAAATTAAATGAGTAATTTCCTGTAGCATAAAAAACATCTTGACGGAACAAATGTATGGTAATATAATGAAAAAGAACAGATGTACGGAATAAATCGTAATATATGTTCTGGTATTAAGTATGTTTGAACCGCAGAGATGCAGAAAAATGAGAAATTTAAGGCAGAGAGCCGGGGATAAGATTCTGCAGACGCAGGGTCTTCCCCGGCTTTTTGTTCTTTTCCGGGAAAATGAGTGAAAACAGGAGGGATTTTTATGAATGGGGAAAAAAGCGAACTGATACGTATTGGAGAAACAATTTACAGGCTTCGAAAAAGCAGAAAAATGTCACAGAAGGAACTGGCAGAAAAGGCGGATATTTCCGATGTGCATCTTTCCAGGATAGAAAACGGGGTTGTGTCCATGAATATCCTGACTCTTGTAAAGATAGCGAAAGCCCTTTCTGTAAGGGAAGGAGAGATTTTTGATTTTAAATAGAAAATAAATTTGAAATTTAACATGTATGTTATTCTAAAAAGAATAAATGTTTGCTATCATAATCGTGCAAGGAGCTACCGAAGAAAAAATAAAAAGGAGATGCACGATATGAAGAGAAAAGAATTAAAAGAAAGACGAACAGCAAACACAAAAGTATTTGAAAACCAGGATCATTCTGTGACTGCTCAGATTTATTTTGAACCTGTCCATTATGAGAAGGAGGACGGAAACTGGGAAGATATGGATGACCGCCTTACAGAGGAAGAGGCAGAGTTTTCCAATGAAAAAGGAAAGTTAAAGATTCGCTTTAAGAAACAGGCGAAAGAGAAAGACACCATCTCTATTACAAGGGACGGCTGCCGCATTGACTGGGGACTGGAAGGCGCTTTTAAAGTAAAATCCCAGTCCCTGGACGAAAAAACAGTCCTTTACCCGGAAGTGTGTAAGGATACTGACCTTCGCTGCCGCGTGTTTGGGGAAAAGGTAAAGGACGACCTGATCTTAAAAACAAAGGAAGCGCCGGAGCAGTTTACCTTCCGTTACCGTATGAAAGGGCTTGTTCCTTCCTTTGAGGTAAATACCGTATGTTTTTCCACACCTGAGGGAGAAGAGGTATTTTGTTTATCTGCTCCATATATGAAAGACGGGGAAGGAAAACGAAGTGAAAAGATTACCCTGTCTCTGGAAGAGGGGAAAAATAAAGAATGCCTTGTAACCCTTACACCGGACAGAGAATGGCTGGAAGCGCCGGAGAGAGTATATCCGGTTGTGGCAGACCCGGTACTCACTACTTCCAAAAAGAGGGAGGAGATTGAAGACGCTCATGTGGATTCTGTCAATGAGACAGACCATTATCCGGACAGTATTATTCTGAAGACCTGGGGCGGAGACAACATTCAGAGAAGCTTTGTAAAATTTAAACTGCCGGAAATCAAAAGCGGCGACATGGTGATTAACGCAAGGCTTGTTCTGGTATCCTTAAAAGAAGATAACCTGGAGCGTACTATTTCCGTACACCGGGTTCTTCAGAACTGGGCTTCTTCTACTATTAACTGGAACAACGCTCCTCTTTTTGGAGATACAGTAGAGGATGTCTGCAAATTTACAGCAGATAAGCAGAAATATATTACAATGGACATTACCCGCCTTGTAAAAGACTGGTATGAAAATGGAAAAAACTACGGTCTTATGTTTAAGGAATATCTGGAACTGAATCGTTATACGGAGTACCTTTCTGCCGACTGCGATAAGGATTATGAAGATATGCGTCCCCGTATTGATATTTCTTATGTAAATTATTCCGGGCTTGAGGACTATTGGACTTACCACAGCCAGAGTGCAGGCAGGGCAGGCGTTGTCCATGTAAATGATTACAATGGAAACCTGATCCTTTCCCATGCAACAGCAGAAATGGGAGGAAGCCGTATGCCGGTGTCTCTTTCCCAGGTGTATAACACAAATGACTGCGATACAAACCTTGGATATGGAAAAGGCTGGCGTTTAAGCTTCCATCAGACAATCAAAAAAGTAAATATTGGGGGAACGGATTACTATCAGCATACAGAAGGAGACGGAACGGTCCATTACTTCTATAAGAATACAGAGAAGAATAAATGGATGGACGAGTCCACAGAAGACCTTACCCTGAAACTGAATCCGTCTTCCGACATGGGGTACATGATTGAGGATAAGGAAAATAACCAGATGATTTTTGATAAGACTGGTTTCCTTACAAAAATCCGTGATAAAAACGGCAATACCACACAGATTGAGCACGCGGAAAACCGCATTACAAAAGTAACGGAATGTACAGGCAAGCGTTCCTTTGTCTTTACTTATGACAGGAACAGCCAGGGAAAAATGACTCATTTGAAGAAGATTCAGACTCCGTCAGGAACGATTTCCCTTGATTATAAGGGAGAGGATATGACACGTATCACAGACATAGACGGGGCAAGGGCAGATTATACTTATGATGGAAGCCACCGCCTTACAGAAGTGTGGAACAGGGTTGACGATTATAAGCTCCGTTACAGTTATTCCGGAACAGGGGCGCACCGTGTGAGGAAAATTGAAGAGTATGTAGGACATACGCCAGAAGACATACCAGGGGACAGTCTTTCCATCACTTATGGATATAACAGTACAAAATATGTAGACGGGAAAGAAAAAACAGAGATTTATCGTTTTAATAACAGTGGAAATCTTCTCCATGTGCATGATGGCTTCGGTCATGCGGCAAGCGCAAAATTTAATAAACAGGGAAATCAAGTAAACCGCCTGGAAAACGAGACAAAGCTTCAGGATAATATTGTGCAGCTTCTCCGTGACCCGATTATGGAGGAAATAAAGGATTCCCCCTGGTATTCCAGCGTATGTGCAGGAAATATTGTGACAGCGGCGAGAAATGCAGATGCACAGCACTGTGAAGTGGGAACTCATTCCCTGAAACTGACAAGTACAAAGGAAAGCGGCTATGGCTACTGGAGACAGGACGTAAAGGTGAAAAAAGGAGAGACGTATACATTTTCCATGTATGTGAAGGCGGAAATTTCTGCTCTGGAAAGTGTGGGTAAATGCTTCCTCCGCGCCCAGTGTTATGACAAAGACGGAAAATCCATGCAGTATGACAGTGAATCCGTCCGCCGAACAACAGATGGGTTCCTTCAGCTTTCTGTATTCTTTACTGTGCCGAAAGATGCAAAAAACGATACGGTAAACTTGTATCTCCATCTTTATCATGTAAAAGGAACACTTTACGGAGATGTGGCGCAGCTTGAGACAGGAAATACGGCAAACCGCTGTAACCTTGTGGAAAATGGCAGCTTCCATCTTGGAAATACTTCCGGTTTTACAAAAATCGGAACAGAGGAGGACGCTCTTGTAATGGCAGGTTCTTCTGTAGACATTCCTATTCAGAAGGGGCTTCATGTAATCGCAAAAGGCGCAGTTCTCAGAAAATCCCCGGATACTGCCGCTGCAAGCGCAGCCTCCCTTGCATATGGAGAACATATCAGCGGTATTTACACCGTAATCGGAAGAGACGGAAAGGAATGGCACAGGGCGGCAAAAGAAAGCGGAGTGAAAGGGTATATTCCGGCTTCTCAGGCAATTCCTTATGTTTCCGGCAGTGAAGGCGTATATAACGGCGCAGTGGCAATGAATAACGGAATCCTTTACGGACAGCCAAATGCCGGCTCCAGCCGTGTACAGGAAGGAATTCCAAAAGGGACACGCCTTTGTATTACAAAGACAAGCACAGATTCCGCAGGAAGGAAATGGTATTTTGCGGCGTTAAATATGGATAAAAACCGCTATCACGGTTACATTCCGGAAGATACGGTGATTCGTCTTGCGAGAAATAACGCTTCCGGAAAAACAAATAAGAGTACGAAGCTGTATGCCGCACCGTCACGCTCCGGTGCTGTAAAAGCAACTGTGGGAAGCGGAACGGCATATGCTTTAAGAGGTGAGGTTTATAATACAGAAGGAACTTTCTATGCTGTACTTCTGGGAGATGAGTTTGTATACATTCACAAGGATGACATGACAGTTTCCACAGCGCCAAATGTAGTTCGCCTTGGAAAAGCAAAAGCGCCGGGACAGATTCCGGAGCTGGACAGCCATATTTATAAATTTGCAGGCGACCCGGCAATGGATAAGAAGCTGACAAAAACTCTGAACATTTCCGGTAAAAAAGGCGACAACTATATGGTGAATGCCTGGGGCAAAGGAACTGCTCTTCCTGAGACAGACAACGATAAGAAACGCCGCTTTGGTGTGGAGGTTGTCTTTGTGGGAACAGACGGAACGGAAGACGTCCATTATACAAACTTCAGCCCGGATATTCTGGACTGGCAGTTTTTAAGCGATGTGTATGCAGCAAAAAAAGATTATACCAGCATTAAGGTGTCTTACACATACTGCCACAATGCCAACCTTGTGTTCTTTGATGGGCTTTCCCTGTTCCGGGAGGAGTTTGGACAGACGTATACATATGATAAAGAGCATAATCTCACATCTGTTACAGACGCCCAGAAGAAGAGGGCAGAGTTTACATACAACGAAAACAACGATATGACGGGAATGAAGGATTTCCGCGGCAATGAGTTTAAGTATGAGTATGACGATAAGCACAATGTGACGAAGGGAACTTCCGCCCAGAATGTAGTGTATAAGCTGGAATATGACAATGCAGGAAACGTAGTGAAAAGCGCCTGCGTAAATCCGGGCAATCCGGTGCAGGGAACCTGGGTGACAAGGACTTTTACTGCAGATAAAAACCATGTGTCTTCTGTTACAGATGCAGGGGAAAATGTGGTAAAATATACATGGGATGAAGCCCGCGACCTGATGAAATCCATGACAGACGCAAGGGGAAATACCCTTTCCTACGCATACGATGAGGCGGACCGTCTGAAATCCGTATCTATGAAGGTTGGAGAAGGCGGCAGCCAGACAGTAGAGAATACGTATACCTACACAAAGGATAAACTGACGTCTATCGGGCATAACGGTTTTTCCTACGGCTTTGCATACGATGGTTTTGGAAATGCCTTAAGCGCTTCCGTTGCAGGAAAAAAAGTGATAAGCTATGAGTATGAGTCCAATAACGGAAATCTTCTGAAAGTGTTATACGGAAACGGGGATTATCTGCGCTACGATTATGACAGACAGGACCGAATTTCCGTAACCTGGTTCTACAGCGTGGCGGAAAAAGCAGAGAAGAAGCTGTATTCCTATGTGTACAACAAGCAGGGAGAGCTTGCCCGTGTGACAGACCAGACCCTTGGGAAAACATACTGGCTGTATTACGACTTCCTTGGAAGACTGATGCGAGTGGTGGACATGAAGGATTCCTGTTCTTATGAGTATCACTATGATGCAGGCAACAACATGGTGAGTCTGCGACACAGTGCAGAGGCGACCTTCCAGACCAATTACGTGTATGATAAGGACAGCCGCGAGCGTACCGTAACGACCTTCGGACATACAAGAACCACCCATTATGATAAGTATGGAAGAATCAGCCAGCAGGTATGGGATGAAGAACCCGATACTGACGGAAAACATAAGACTATCTATACCTATATGGACAGCGGCGACAACCGTTACAGTCTTGTAAAACGAATTATGGCAGGCGGTAAGGCGACCTTCTATGAGTATGATGAGAATGGAAATATCATACAGATTTCCGAGGGGACAGCCGGGGCAGAAGGGAAGACGAGCACCTTTAAATACGATAAGAGAAACCAGCTTATCCGGGAGGACAATCACCTTCTGAATAAAACCTTTGCCTATGCTTACGACCTTGGGGGCAACATGACCCGAATGGAAGAATATGCCT